>WFPU01000062.1 GCA_015487435.1 Sulfurimonas sp. | reverse complement strand
CTTTATATAAATATCTTTTTATTTTTTTTGTTGGTGTTTTTGTAAAGGGTTCAATTTGTTCTATATATTTTGTAACTCTACAAAAAGATGAAACTTGTGAATTTATTTTTACTCTCATCTCTTCTAAGTGCTCTGATATCAATCTAGACATCTCTCTATTTGTTTTTTTATCTGCATGAAATATATTATCAATTAGATCGTAATCTAGATGGATTCTAGCTACTATTTTTTTATTAAAATTTTCCATAACCAGTGAATCAAGTACGGTAGGTTCATTGTTTATGATAGCTTCTATTTGTTCTGGATAGATATTTTCACCACCAGAACCAATGATAACATTTTTACTTCTACCACTTATAAATAAAAATCCATCATCATCCATATGCCCTAAATCTCCCGTTAAGAACCAGCCATCTTCCATAACCTCAGCAGTTGCTTTATCGTCTTTATAGTAACCAACCATAGTACTGGGACTCTTGGCAATAATCTCGCCTTCACCTGTTTTTGCATCTGGATTTTTAATTTTAAGTTCAACTCCATAAAAAGCAGTTCCCGTTGATTTTATCTTAATACCCCCGCCTAAAATAGAACCAGCTAAAAGTGGAGCAGTCTCCGTTAGCCCATATCCTATAATGTATGGAAATTTAGCTTCAAGTAAAAATTGCTCAACTATTGGAGAGAGTCCAGCTCCACCAATGCCGAAAAATCTCATTCTACCTCCAAAAATCTCAATTAGTTTTTTACCAGCTATAAGGTTTAGTTTTTTTCTAAAAAATGGGATTTTATACAAATTTTTTGTTATAAAAGAATTATTAAATTTTGCTAAAACTTTGTTTTTGTATATTTTTTCTATAATTAGTGGCACACTTACCATCATAGTTGGTTTGATTATAGAAAATGCTTTTAAAAGTACACTGGGTGTTGGTGCTTTGTCTATATAATAAACACTTGAACCGTGCAATAGGGGTGTTATTAAGCCAACTGTACATTCAAGAGTATGTGCTAAAGGTAAAATAGAAAGAAATACATCAGTTTTTAAAATTTCAACTTTACTAAAAGTACAAAGTGCATTAGTTGCAAGATTTTTATGTGATAGCATCACCCCTTTTGAGTTTCCAGTAGTCCCAGAGGTATAGATTATGGCACATAGATCCTCTTCGTTTACCATAACTATTTTTGGGGTAGATATTTTTTTCTTTATCTGTTCTATGTAGCTAATATTTGATAGTTCATCTATGAGTTCTAATTTTTCCAAATTTATAACAAATTTTGCATTAAAATTTGGATCATCTTCAACAGTAGCTAGATATCTATTAGAGACAATAATAGCTTTTGCCCCAGAGTGCTTAATGATATGATGAACATCAGATGGATGAAAATCTGGTAATATTGGTACTACTACTGCTCCAAAATAAGTAACTGCAAAATATGCTACACCCCAATTTGGCATATTTTCACTAAGTAGTACTACCTTATTACCTTTTGAGACACCATTTGAAATCAACAGTTTAATTAAATTTTGAACTTTATTATTAAATTCATTGTAAGTCATGGCATTTTCACCAACATAACCAAAGGCATCGGAATTACCATATAGTTTAACTGAACGATTTAGTATTGCTGGTAATGTAAAGTTTTCTAAGTTTTCATATGGGTAGTTCATTTATAACCTATTATTTTGGAATGTTTTAGTATCATTATACAAAAAAATTATGCAGATAATGGAATATCTTGAGTAGACGAAATAAAAATACCAATCAATATAAAAATACAATATCTTTTAGCCAAAAAGATTTCCTCCCAACAACTAGACAAGAGATGGATATTTTGGGTTGGGATTATTGTGATGTTATCCTTGTGAGTGGTGATGCCTATATAGATTCGCCTTTTATTGGTGTAGCTATGGTTGGGCGTATGCTTGAGAAAATGGGTTACAAAGTTGGTATGATTGGTCAGCCTGATATTAATGGTCCTGATGACATTATGCGACTAGGTGAACCTAAACTTTATTGGGGTGTGAGTGGTGGAAGTGTTGATAGTATGGTTTCAAACTATACAGCTACAAAAAAGTTTAGAAACTCTGATGATTATACACCTGGTGGAAAAAATGACAAACGACCAGATAGGGCTTTAAGTGTTTATTGTAATCTTATTAGACGATATTTTAAAAATACAGTCCCATTAGTACTTGGTGGAATTGAAGCAAGTCTTAGACGTGTAAGTCACTATGATTACTGGCAAAATAAGATGAAAAAACCTGTAATATTTGATGCAAAAGGTGATATTATTATTTATGGAATGGGTGAGATAGCATTAGAGCAATTAACTCGTGCAATAGCACTCGGTGAAGATTGGAGTGATATACGAGGTGTATGTTATATATCTAAAGAACCAAACTATGAATATATTCAGTTGCCATCACATCAAGAGTGTGTAGATACTCCAGAGCGTTATATAGACCTTTTTGATGCCTTTTATGATAACAACGACCCAATAACTGCAAAAGGTTTATGTCAGCCTGTAGATAACCGATACTTAATCCAAAATCCTCCGTGTGATTATCTAAATGAAGATGAGATGGATGCTAATTCAAATCTTCCTTTTACTAGAGAATTACATCCATATTATGCAAAGATGGGTAGGGTTAAATGTTTAGAGACTATAAAATTTTCTATCATGACTCATCATGGCTGTTGGGGCGAGTGTAATTTTTGTGCAATAGGTGTTCATCAAGGTCGTACTATCCGCACTCGTTCAGAGACAAATATATTAGCAGAAGCTGCGTATTTTAATAAGTATAAAGATTATAAAGGGATTATCTCTGATGTAGGTGGTCCAACAGCAAATATGTATGGGTATGAGTGTGATAAAAAGCTTAAAAAAGGTACCTGTGACAATATTCGTTGTGTGGATGCAGATAGACTTTGTAGAGTTATGCATGTAGATCATAGTAGAAATATAAATCTTTTAAGAAAAGTAAGAGAAGTTGAGGGTGTACGAAAAGCATTTGTAGCCTCAGGTGTAAGATATGATTTTATAACTGCTGATAAAAAACATGGTTTTTCCTACTTAAAAGAGATGGTAAAACATCATATATCTGGACAGATGAAAGTAGCACCAGAACATACACAACAGCATGTCCTAGAGCTTATGGGTAAACCTGGTAAACAAACACTAATAGATTTTAAAAAAATGTATGACAGATTAAATAAGCAAGAGGGTAAAAATCAGTTTTTAACTTACTACTTAATAGCTGCACATCCTGGTTGTGAAGAAAAAGATATGCATGAACTAAAGCGATTTACAGCAGATGAACTGCAAATGAATCCAGAACAAGCCCAAGTCTTTACACCAACACCAAGTACATATTCTGCTGTAATGTACTACACAGAGTTGGATCCAAAAACTCGTAAAAAAATCTTTGTTGAAAAAGATACAAAAAGAAAAGAGAAGCAAAAACAAATTGTTGTAGCAAAAGATAAATTTTGTAGTGGCTTTGCTTCGTAGCATACATTGAAACATCTGATTAATTAGAAACTAGAACCTAAATCAAGTTTAGGGTGATGATAGTTCCGTCATTATGGACTTGATCCAGAATCTAATAACTAATTAATCAGAGAGTTCAATTATGAGTAATTAAAATGTAACTGTTATTGGTTATAATTAAAGTAAAATAAATATTAGAGAGTTTAATTAAACAAGGAATTACAATGGGTTACTTCAAGGATGCAAAAAAAGGTGATAAGGTATATGGACTTAATTTTGGAAAAGGAAAAATAAGTGAGTATTATGAAGATAGTCATTATACAATAATGGTAACATTTTCAAATGGATACGAAGTTCCTTATACAATTGATGGTGTTCCAGGTTGGGGAAATTTTTCTAAACAAACTTGTTTTTATAGAAAAGATGTTGATTTGACAAAAATTGATTTTTCCCCTGTTGAAAAAATACTTAGTGATAAAAAAATCATTAAATTAAGAGAAAAAAATATGTTAGAGGTTCGTGTGCCATCTGGAGCGTGGATGAATGCAAAAAAATGTTCAGAAGATTACCTTGAAGAGATATTTCAAAATGAGAATTATCACCTTTTTAGAAAAAAGCAAAAAAAATAGTTTAATATATTTTATTGATTAATTAGTATTTAATCTTTGCTAAATAAAGCCCATTTGCTTTTGCAGGCTTTATTTTATGAATTTTTTTAGATGAGAGCTGTTCTTTTATTTGTGTATCATCTAAACTTAAAAGTGCACCAACCATAAAGCGAATTTGAGTTCTTAAAAATCCATTTGCTTCAAAATATAAAACTATAAAATCTTTATGTTTATAGGCATGTGTTTTGTAAATTTCTCTCACAGTTGAATTCACTTCACTTCCCGTTTTCATAAAGTTTACAAAATCAAATTTACCATCAAATAGTTTAATATTTTTTTGAATTTTTTCAAAGTTTATATCTTGATAAAAACTAACTAAATCATTTTCAAAAGGGTTTGGTTTTGCTTTTTTTATTATATATCTGTAAACTCTTGATTTTGCTTCATATCTAGCATGAAAATCTTTTTGTACTTTTATGATTTTTTTAATATATATACTTTTAGGAAGCATCTTGTTTAGAGTCTCTTTTAATTTTTCTAAATCACTCCAATACTTTGGTATATCTATGTGAAAAGTTTGCCCTGTAGCATGAACACCTTTGTCTGTCCTGCTACTTGCATGTGGCTTTGAATCTATATTTATTTTATTAAAAATATTTTCAATTTGATTAAAGATAGTATTACTTGTCTCTTTTTGAGCTTGGGAACCTAAATATGTAGTTCCGTTGTAGGAGATTGTTATACAAATACGCATCTAAAATTTATTTACAATTGTTTTTTTGTAGATAGCATAGGTTGCAATAAGCCATACAGAAGCAATCAATGGGATACTATAATATCCAAGTGGATCGCGAAGTATTAGAATCAATTCATAGTAAGTAATAATACTTAAAAATAGATATAGATATACCCTACCTTTATTATGGCGAATATGAATAATACCTATGCTAGCTGCTAAAAACAGTGTTAGTATAGGGAATAAGCTCATTAATGTATCTGTAATAAATATTCTTTTCTTTTTCTTTTTATCGATATCTGATTGCCAATACTCTAATGGAGTTTCATATTTTTTTAAATCAGTTGTAAGTGAATCGTTTATAAACATCACTTCAAAATTAACTTGTGTAAATTTATCTTTATGATAACTATAGCCTTCTCCATCAGTTAGTTTTAGATGTAATACACTTGCTCCGTTGATTATTTCAGCTTTTTTTGCGCTTATTAGTATCTCCGATTTATCAGTTGTATTTTTTTTGAATAAAAAGACATCTTTAAATGTTCCATCAGGGTTATTTGTCCCAATATAAAGTAACCACTCTCCAAAACTATGTCCAAATTCAGAAGCTGAGAGGTTGAATTTTGCTTCACTTTTTTTATATGCATAAAAGTTTTTAGAAAGTGTTTTGGCATGTGGGTATAGTAGAAAAAAATTCATAAATAAAAGTATTGATAGTAATAGTGCAGGTTTTAAGAGTGTTTTTAAAATAAAATTTGGATGGATACCGAGTGAAAAAAATACAATGATTTCATTATCGCTTGAGAGCTTAAAAAGTGTTAGGGCAGCTGCTACAAAAAAAGAAAATGGGAGTGTGAAAAAAAGAATTTCTGGCAGAACAAAAATATACATTTTAGTCATCTCCCAAAAAGAGAGCTGAATCACAGCTGTATAAGTTGCTAGTTTTATTAAAAATATAACAGAAGCAATAGAAAACAATGGTAAAAATATAGATAAAAATAGCATCGACAGATGGCTTAAAATATGTTTTTTTAGGATATTCATAGTTTAGTAATTTGCCTCAATATATGCCATTATTGGAGTGTCAAAAATATATACAATAAATGTAGCTAGAGCTAAAAAAGGAACAAAAGGAACTCTTTGCTCCTCCGCACTTTTATTTTTAAGTGCTAGCATAACAGGGAGGGCTAAAACAGCTGATAAAAAGATGGCAACTAAAGTAAGTTGAACACCTAGCAGTGCACCCATAGTTGCAGCTACCATAATATCGCCTTCACCCATAGCTTCTATGAATGGGTATGAATTATAATTTTTGCTCCATGAAGTGACATTCTTTTTAATTGCTCTGTGTGCTGATGATGTTAATATATATGAAAGAGAAAATCTAAGTAAAGTAAATCCTCCCGCAAAGAGTAGGGCGTTTACAAAGTTTTCAAAAATTCCATTAATACTCCAAGCACCTAAAATTGCAAATAAAATTGCTAAAAGATTGATACTATCGGGAATCATTTTATACTTAAAATCTATCATAGATAGAGCTAAAAGCATTAAAAAACTTAAAGCTATAAAAAAGATAGGCAAACTAAGTCCATACTTGCTAGCTAGAGTTAAAAATATAATTGCTGAAATCAACTCAATAAAAGGGTATTGAATAGATATTTTTGTTTTACAAAACGAGCACTTTGCTCTCAAAAAGATCCAAGAAAAGAGAGGTATGTTGTGCCAAGATTTTAATTTAGTGTTACATTTAACACAGTGAGATGAACCATATATAACACTCTCTCCAGTAGGTACTCTAATTATTACAACATTTAAAAAAGAACCAAAAAGAAGCCCTAATACAAATGCTATACTAAGTTCAATCATTTAAGTCCTCCAAATCTACGCTCTATTTTTGTAAAATCCTTAATGATTTTTTCTAACTCTTTTGTAGTAAAATCAGGCCATAGCGTATTGCAAAAGAAAAATTCTGCATAAGCAGATTGCCAAAGCAGATAGTTTGATATTCTATGATCACCACCTGTACGAATAAGCAGATCAACATCATGTTTGCAATCAAGTGCATTTGATAACATTGCCTCTGTTATATCATTTTCAGATTTGCGAATCTTGTTGATAGCTCTAAGCATCTCATCTTTTGCTCCATAATTTAGTGCAAGAGATTGAACTAGACCATCACAATGTGCAGTTTTTGTTTTAACATCTTTTATTGTTGTTTGTAAAGATTTTGAAAATGCTCTTAAATCACCTATTGGTTCAAAACGGATATTGTTTTTTATATAGGTATTTAACTCTTTTTTTAAGTAACTATTTAAAAGTTTCATCAAAAATTCAACTTCTAATCGTGGTCGTTTCCAGTTTTCAGTAGAAAAAGCATAAAGTGTAAGTCTCTCTATATCTTTATGAGCAACACAATATTGTGTAATTTTACGAACCACTTCAGCACCAGCTTCATGCCCTTTAACTCTTTTTTTATCTTGCATCTCAGCCCAGCGACCATTACCATCCATTATTATAGCTATATGTGTAGCCCTATTCATATAAAAACATCCAATATAGCGTTATTGTTTGGTTCAAAAATTGGTTCTATGTTTGTAGTAGTAATAGTTAGTTTATATCCAAGAGAATTCATATTTGCTTCCAAAAATTGTTTAGTTTTTTCATATCCAACATTTAATTCTATACTAACATGAGTATCTTTAAGCGAGATAAGCCCAGATATGGGTCCAAGTTTTTCTAACGCTGCATAAAAATCAATAAATGTTTTTTTATTTTTCTTATTATATCTTTTTTTATATTGAAGTATAGAAAAGATGCCGTTATAGTTAAAAGGAATTGTCATAGTTTGATTTTGAAGCGAGAGTAACAAATTTGAAGTGTTTGTAAACTCCTCTTTGGTGTTAGCAGTACTTAGCTGTTCTAGTAGTTGAGTTTTTAGTATATTTTCTGGTTTGGGATTCTTTAGTAAGTTTTGTAGCTCTCTTACATTGTATTGCAGTGGTGTGTTTTGTAGATTTTTTAGCAATAGAGGCATTTTTAACATGTTTGAGAGTTGTGGTGTTTCATTTTTTGCTTGAGATACTTGTGTCCAGTACGAAGCATCCGTTGTTAGTGGCTTTTGGCTTTGTGCGGTTAGTGTTTTGTCATTTAAAAGTATAGAATATTTTCCATCACCCAAAGCTTTTAGCACATCAATAGATGCTAGTTTCATCAAAGCCTTAACCTCTGTTGGGCTTGAACTAATTATTTTTGCTAATTTGCTAAGCTGGGAGATATTCATATATTTTTTGCATGCTCCAATATATTAAGTGCTACATTTAGTTTAATATCATGTTCGATCGATTCTATTTTATCTGCTTTGATAAATTCAACTTTATTTTTTTCATCTCCAAAGCTAGAACTATTTTTTAAAACATTTAAGCATACTGCATCAATTTGTTTTGAGTCTATCATTTTTGAAGCATTATGTGTAGCAGAACTCTCATCCATCTCAGCTTTAAAACCAACTGTAGTGATATCTGTTTTATCAATAGAATCGAGAATATCAATGTTTTTCTTTAGTTTTAATTCCCATTTTTCGCCAAGCATCTCTTTTTTAAGTTTACCATCTTGAGCAAATTCTGGAACATAATCACTTACAGCCGCAGCCATAAAAAGGAATGGTTTTTTTTGAATAAGTTCTACTTGGGATGTGCCAATTAATGAAGGTCTTGTGAGTTTTCCTTTTTTAGCGATACGGATAGAATCATTTAGATATTCCAACATCTCACTAGAGTCTTTAACATCAATAGTGTGCATATCCTCAGGAATATTATCTTCAAATCTTGTTGAAATTAGATTTACATCAGCACCCTTGCAGTATAATGCAGAAGCTAATGCAGAAGCCATCTTTGCACTTGAGTAGTTTGATAAGTATCTAACATCATCAATCTTCTCAATAGTACCCCCACCAGTGACTATTACACGTCTATCAGACCAAAAATCATCACTTAAAAGTACTCTAGCACATTGCCAAAATATACTTAATGCCTCAGCCATAGCACCATCACCAACAGTTTTACAAGCTAACTCTTTTGTTTGAGTATCTATAATTTCATAATTTGCGATTGCTAAGAGTTTTAGATTTGCTTTAGTTATTGGGTTTTCAAGCATATTTGTATTTGCTGATGGTGCTATTAATTTTACATGTGGGAAAGCTAATGCACATTGTGTGAGCATATTATCAGCTATCCCATTTGCAAGTTTTGCAATGGTGTTAGCAGTAGCTGGTGCAATTACAAATAAATCAGCCCACTCAGTAGTTTTTATGTGATTATGTTCATCAACCCACGACTCATTAAAATCATCAAGTATTTTGTTTGATGATAAAGTCTCAAAAGTTAATGGAGTTACAAATTTTTTAGCTGATTCACTCATAACAACTTTAACTTCTGCTCCAGCTTTTGTTAAAAACCTAACTAATTCTAATGATTTGTAAACAGCGATAGATCCAGTTACACCTAAAAGTATTTTTTTACCATTTAATAAATTTGTAGGGATTAGCATATTTAACCTTTTGATATGAATATTTTGTAGATTATTTTAATTTTATTTTAGCACAAAAGGATTTAAAGTAAAATATTTATTAAAATAAGTCGTCTAAATTGGCTTAATAAAAAATTAAATTGCTCAAAATACTAAATAGTAATTTTTAACCCTTTATTAGCTAACACCAACTATAATGT
>WFPU01000061.1 GCA_015487435.1 Sulfurimonas sp. | reverse complement strand
CGCTTTTAGGAACACAGCAGATATACTCGCTTGTTATTCATTATGCTATTTCACAGCGCTTGACGGCAGATACAACGATATATGGCTTTAACAATGCGCAGTTCAATGAGATGTGTATTTTACAAAGCTCTTTAATGATGCAGTGGTATGCTAAGATCGATCTGCATGACACTCACATATTGACCTCTTTGGCGCTTATAATGGAGTCTGGGAAAATTATCATCTCAAAGGAACTTTTAGGCAGTGATTATCGTGAAGAATATAGAAAGGGTTTTTTAGCCTGTGAAAATATTTCAAAATTTGAACAGGAGTTTCTCTATACGACCTCCTACTATCTCAGTGCACTGCTTTTTGAACACTGGAACCTCACCCCTATCTACTCCATAGTGCTTAAAAACCTCGATAAAGAGGAGAGTGAGTATGACGAAGAGGTCGATGCTATTATCGCTCAATATATCAAAGCTATCGATGTTATTCGCACCACTGTGAATCTCAAAGAGGTTCTGACAGATCAATCCATTAAAAAAGCTGCAACAAAAGTCTCAGAGATGGGACTCAGCAGTGAAGATTTTGAGGCCGTTGCCAACAGAATACGAAAAAAGTATGAAGAAGCAGCCTAAAGAGATAGCAACCCCTTACTATATTTGTGAAGAGGAACTGCTGGAGAAGAATCTAAAAGTTCTAGATCATGTCCAAAAAGAGAGTGGAGCAAAGATCATTTTGGCACTCAAAGGTTTTGCAATGTGGTCTACTTTTGATCTTGTTTCTCAATACTTAAAAGGATGCACGGCAAGTGGACTCTATGAAGCCCGTTTGGCACGTGAGGAGTTTTGCAAGTTCAATCCTGATGCTGAAGTACATACCTATTCTCCTGCATTTAAAGAAGAGGAGATAGAAGAGATCACTTCTATCTCTGATCATATAGTTTTTAATTCTCCAAATCAATTAAACAGATTTATTTGTAAAGTCAAAGAAATAAATCCGAAAATAGAAGTTTCTTTGCGTGTCAATCCTGAAGTGTCCTCCTCCCCAGTAGATATTTATAATCCCTGTGGACTCTACTCAAGACTTGGCACAACGGCGGCAAATATTGATGAAGATGCCCTAAAACAGGTCGATGGACTGAATTTTCATGCTTTGTGCGAGCAAAATGTAGATGCTTTGGAAAAAGTTTTAGAGAGTTTTGAAGAAAAATTTGCAAAATATTTTACAAATTTGAAGTATATTAACTTTGGTGGAGGGCATCATATCACCAAAAAAGGCTATGATATTGAAAAACTTATTTGGATAATCAAAGAATTTAAGAAAAAATATAATAATATAGATATTTATCTTGAACCAGGTGAAGCTGTCGGCTGGGAGACGGGGTATTTAGTCTCTACGGTTCTTGATGTGTTTGAAAATGGCATGAACATTGCCATTTTAGATACATCTGCAGAAGCACATATGCCCGACACTTTGGCCATGCCTTATAGAGCAGAGGTAAGAGGTTCAGCAGAAGCGGGTGTGAAAAAGTATACTTACCGTTTAGGAGGCAATACCTGCTTGGCTGGTGACATCATGGGAGACTACTCTTTTGATAAACCTTTAGAGGTCGGAGACAGAATAATCTTTGAAGATCAGATTCACTACACTTTTGTTAAAAATACCACTTTTAACGGCATAAAGCTGCCATCACTTGCAATCAAACGCAAAGATGGCAAGATTGAGATCATAAAAGAGTTTGGATATGAAGTATATAGAGATAGACTAAGCTGAGTAAATAAAAACTATATGCTAACTCATTTGAGTATTATACAAAGAAAAGAGGTTTCGTAGATGAATGACAAAAACAAAGTAGTCAAATCCAATAAAACAAAAAATCTATTATTTTTATTTGTCATTATATTTATAGTTGGGAACATTAGTTTTTATCTCAAAGAAAGAGCTAAATGGATGTATGATGGACAGCCATATCCAAAAGCAAAAGAGTGGCTAATTCCTGCAAATATGATGTTGGTTTATGGAACTACATTAACAAAACTCCCTTTTATTGATGAGAGAAGTTGGATAATGAAACCCATCATCGGACTTCAAGATTACTTTGTATCCAAATGGCAAAAGAATTTACCTGATGATGATGCTGAGAAGTATTTGGGGTGGTATATATTTAGGTTGAGGACATATATGGTTCCAAATGCAAAAAGTGTTATTCTATACAATAATAATACATATTCATATAAAGAGACAAGAGAAGCCAATGAAAAAGCTTGGCAAACTATAGAATCTATGATTAAATATAAAGCTAAAGACAAAGATTTTAATGAGATTCGCTATGCTGCTTTTTTAAATCTTGCATATTTATATTTAGAAAATGCCTCAGTTTACTGGGTCTATGAGAGAAAACCCGATATAAAACTTTATGATACATCTCGGCAGAAAAATTATTTTTTTAGTAGAGAAGCGATGTTTAAAGACAAAGCAAAGATGGAACGGTTC
>WFPU01000060.1 GCA_015487435.1 Sulfurimonas sp. | reverse complement strand
GTTTTATGAGGAAGTGGAATTTACAAAAACTACAAATCCACATCTATGTGAACTTGGAAAATGGATAGATGTTTTTACATCTTATGATGATGATATAACTAAAAAATTAATAAAGTTGATGGAAGAACATAAGTTACTTCATATTCGTGCTGGTGAAGCTTTAGAAATATATAAAAAAGATAAACAGACAGCCATAGATATTTTTGAAAATGAGATACAACAAATATATACCAAAACTATCTCTTCATTAGATACTTTTGTTTTAGGGATAGAAGGTGTTGCAAATTCGTTGCAAAAATTATTGATATATGAAAATGCAGGGGAGATATTTGCTATTAAAATTGATAAAATTGATGATATTGCACATATACAAGAGAGTGATATTATGAGTGGTGATGATGAACATAAAAAAAGTGAATTATTAGATATAGAAGGAATATTAGATATAGATAATATTTTAATAAATGTTATTTCTGAATTAAGATTACCAAATTAAAGGAGTAAATATGGCTATAATATATGATAATAATAAAGTAGAATTTTCTGCGGTTATATATGAAGATGAGATAGGATCTTTAAGAGATTATTTACAAGAAAAAGCTGGAGATGAAGTTATCTTTGATTTTAAATATTGTGAAGATATCCATTTAGCAGTACTTCAGCTTGTGTTAGCTTACAAAAAGAGTTATACTGCTTCATATGAATTTGGAAATTCAAAAAAAATATACGAAAGTGTTTTAAGAGGATTTGCTGTTAGTGAAAACCATTGTAGTTAGTAATCGTAAAGGTGGTAGTGCTAAAACTACTACTGCTGTAAATATAGCTAGTTTATTAGCTAAAAAAGGATCAGTACTGCTTCTTGATTTTGATACACAAGGTCATGCAAGTATTGGTGTTGGCTGTGAACCAAGTGAGACACTTGGTGTTCATTCTATATTTGAGGGAAAAACATTAAGTGAGACATTTATTCCTACATGTCACGATAATCTTACATTATCTCCAGCTTTAGCAATTTTTGATGTGTACGAATATTCAGATTTACGGGGAGTGTTGAAAAATCGTATCAAAAAAGAAAAAATAGCTGATTTTTTTGATTATTGTGTAATAGATACTCCTCCAACTCTAGACGCACAATTAAAAAATTCATTAGAGGTAGCTGATAGTGTGTTAATCCCATTTGTACCACATCATTTAGGTGTAGTGGCAGTTGGGCAGATGCTTAGGGCAGTATTTCAAAGTGCATCTCAATTTGATAGAGATATTGTCGATGTATCAATATTACCAGTGATGTATAACCATCATATAAATGAGCATAAAGACTCTTTATTAAAAATTGAGACATCGTTCGGTAAAGAAAAATTATTAAGTCCTATTGGAGTTGATATAAAGCTAGCAAAGCAGTTTGAACAAGGACGTCCTATTGTTTTGGATGAGAAGCGTTCAAAAGGTATGAAAGATTACAAAAGATGTGTAGAAGAATTACTTGAAAAACTAGAGGAAAAGATATGAACATACTTATAGTTGATGATAATTCTAATAACAGAATGATAATAAGACTTATTTTAGAAGATTATCAAGAAGATAATAATATTTCTTTTAATATTGAAGAGGTAGCAGATGGAGAAGAAGCCATATCAATATGTCAAGATAAGCATTTTGATATTGTATATATGGATATAATGATGCCTAATATAGATGGAATAGAGGCTACTAAAGTTATAAAAAAACAATTTCCAAAAATGATGATAATTGCTGTTTCTGCTATTGATGATATAGACAGGATGAAACTGATTTTAAATAATGGTGCAGAAGATTATATATCTAAACCGATTAATACAGATATATTTGTAAGTAGACTTATTAATTATATTGCCATTATTAATTACCGTGAACATATGATGCATAATATAAATAAAATTAATGTTTACACTTCAAAGATATTTAGTAAATATACTAGATTTATGATAGATTCAGAAAATGCATTAGCTGAGTTTTGGGAATGTTTTCTATTTGCTACATCGAAAAAATATGATGGTTTAAGTGATGTTGTTCGTACTGCTTTTAGTATTGCAGAGACTCAGCTAAAATTTTTAAAACAATGTGATATATATGTAGAAGAATCAGAACAGTTTCAATATTTTTCTATTAAAAATATGGATAAAATTCCAGAAAAAGTTATTAAACTTATTATCTCTAGAAGTGCATCTGATTTAGAGTATAAAATTGAGGGTGATACTCTTTCTTTTAAACTTTATAAAGTAAATACATTTAGTGATGAAGAGTATGAAATAAAATCAGATGTAGTTGTAGAGGAAGTTAATCAAGCTGTATCTGTTGGGTTTAAAAAATCAAAAGAAAATTTAGAGGTATTTGATTATATAGAGCCTGACGATATGGTTGACTTGAAAGAGTATTCATCAAAACTAAATACATTAATGTTAATAGCAGGTAGTGGCGATTTACAACATGAAGAAGTTATTGAAATATATAGTTATTTGGAGAGGATAGCGGCATTGCTTTCTTCATATTCTGAAGTTTATTCTATCTCCGTAGCGTTGAGTTCATTAGCAACTGATATGTCAAATAATATAGAAGAGTTTGTTCAAAATTCTGAATCACTAGGACCAATGTGCAAAGCTTTTGCAAATGATATGAGCACATGGATTGATATGAGTTTTGTCACTGGTGCACCAAGTGTTGATTTTATGAATGATACTATAGTTGTTAATTGTCAAACAATATCTTCAATGCTTACAATGGATAATAGTTCATCTGATGTTGAAGCAGATATGGATGATATATTTGACTTTTAGCAGAAAACATGTAACCAAAAAATTAAAATAGATTGTTTTTTGCTATGAGTTTTACTAAAATTAATTTAAAATTAGGAGTAGGTTATGGCATATAAAGTAAAAGTTCAAAATACATGTAGATGTTTTTTGAAAAGTGGATTGGCTGAAGTTATGGAATATGATTCTAAAGATGATGCTAAAAGAGAAGCGGAAGTTGTTATTAAACATATGCAAGATAATTTTTGCAAAAAACATGAGTTTGTTATGAATGAACAGTTTGGTGATTATACTGTTGTAATAAAACCAAGAAGTTAATTGTTAATAAATTTAAACTAGATCCTGAATCAAGTTCAGGATGACTGGTGCGTTCTGATGGTGGATGTGTTCTGATGACTGGTGCATTTTGATGACGGTCGAGGTCTAATAATGCGTCATTCCAAACTTGATTTGAAATAATGCGTCATTCCAAACTTGATTTGAAATAATGCGTCATTCCAAACTTGATTTGGAATCTATTTATTAGTTAGATTATAGAAAAATTTCTATAGCTCTCTCTAAATCTTCTTTAGTGTCTATTCCAAAACCAGTACTTGCAACTTTTAGCATAGTTATCTTTTTTTGATGGTGAATAGCTCGTAATTGTTCTAGCCCTTCTATGTCCTCTATTGGGGCATTATCTAAATTACAAAACTCTTTTAAACTTTTTTTAGAAAATCCATATATTCCAATATGTCCAAAATAATTTGCCCTTCCACTTCTGTTGTATGGGATTAAAGAGCGAGAAAAGTATATAG
Organism: Sulfurimonas sp.; assembly: GCA_015487435.1. GTDB lineage: Bacteria > Campylobacterota > Campylobacteria > Campylobacterales > Sulfurimonadaceae > Sulfurimonas. Next base: position 6,353 of record WFPU01000060.1, on the reverse strand, counting down.
CATTGTTATCACTATCTAAAACAACTTTTACAAGGTTTGGATCTTTTGCTGAGTCTGCATTTATAGAGTTATAACAACTACCCATAATAAACGGCTCTTTTGCATTTTGTAACTCTTTGAGTTTAGACATTAATGATTTTACAACTTCTGCTTCTATAAAAGGCTCATCTGCTTGAACATTAATGATAATTTCATCCTCTTTAATATTTAAGATATTAGCACACTCGCTGATTCTATCAGTTCCACTTTTATGTGTTGTAGATGTAAGCATAGCTTCAATTCCATGTTTTTTGCAAATAGATATAACTATTTCATCATCAGCAGCTACCACAACTCTATCTAAATGTTCAACAGCTTTTGCAGTCCTTACAACCATTGGAAGACCACCTATATCTGCTAAAACTTTTTGTGGAAACCTTGTTGATGCAAGTCTAGCTGGTATAATTATCATAATTTAATGCCTTTAAGATATAATATCATTATTATATCAAATAAGGTGTTTAATGCTTCTTTACCAACCAGAATCAGGCTATTGTTACAATAGTGATTCTTTATTTTTATATGATTTTATTGATAATTTTAATCCTCGTGGTGATATGCTTGATGTAGGTGCTGGATGTGGGATTGTAGGATTATTAGTTGCAAGGGATAATAAAAAAATAAATATTGAAGCCATTGAAAAACAAGAACTATTTGTGTCATATGCTACAAATAATGCTAGGGTAAACAATATTGATTATAAGATATATTTGGGAGATGTATTAACGCATCAGTTTGAAAAAAAATATGATTATATAGTTTCAAACCCACCCTTTTATCATTCTAAAAGTACAAAAAGTGAAGATGAGATGTTGTTTAATGCTAGGTACAATATCAACCTACCAATAAGTGATTTTTTTAAAAGAGTATCACAACTTTTAAAACCAAAATCTCATTTTATTTTTTGTTATGACGCAATATATTTCGCTGAGATATGTGCAGAGTTAGCAAGGGTAAAGATGAAAGTTGTTAATGTACAATTTGTTCATCCAAAAATTGATAGAGTTGCATCATTAGTGTTAGTACATGCTAGAAATGGCTCCAACTCATTAATGAAAATTTATGAACCTTTTATTAGTTTTGATGGCGATAAAATCTCAAAAAAAGTACAAAATATCTATAAAAAAGCAAATACACAGAGTATAAAATGTCAAATATAGTAAAAAAAGTTGGCTTTAATTTTACCTTTAATCCAGTAGCTTGTGAGGATTGTCAAGGTAGATGTTGTACGGGAGAGAGTGGTTATATATATGTCACAAAGAGTGAGGCATTAGCAATAAGCGAACTATTGGCTATCAATATTAAACAATTTGTGTCAAAATACCTTTTTAAAAAGGGTTATAAATACTCAATAAAAGAGGAAAAAATTAATGATAGTTATGAATGTATTTTTTTTGATAGAGAATTAAATGGTTGTAAAATTTATGATGCAAGACCAAATCAGTGTAAAACATTTCCTTTTTGGGACTATTATAAAACAAGAATCGGTGAATTAAAAGATGAATGTCCAGGGATTATAAATGTATAATTATCTAGTTGTACTTTTATTATTGTTTTTATTTAGTGGATGTAGTATATCAACTAAACCACAATTAGCAAGCAACAAAAAAGTTTTTGAGCAAGAAGATAAAATAATTCTTCTAGCCCTAAGGGCAGAAGAACTAAAAAACTATACTATAGCATCTGATTTGTTTAATACACTATACAAAAAATCTGCTAAAAAAGAGTATTTGTATCGTTCTTTAAAAAATGATTTATCAGCTAAACAATATGCAAAAGTTATAAAAAGAGTAGATGAAATAACATTAGGGAATTTTAATGATTTTAACTTGATCAGAATAAAAATAGTAGCTTTAATTAACCTAAATGAGCTTGAGCTTGCTAAAACAATATCAATACTTTTAGTCCAAGAATCAGGGGAAGTTAACGACTATATAATGGTTAGTGAAATATATGTTAAACTGCAAAAATATGACACCGCATTAAAATATTTAGAGAGTGCTTATGCAAAAGATTATAATGAAAAGGTTTTGGATAGACTCTCTGTAATCCTTTATGTAAATTTAGATAGAAAAAAAGAGGCTATAGCCCAATTAGAATCTCATTCTCTTATACATAAATGCTCTAAGTTGATATGTAATCGTCTTCTTAGTTTTTATAGTGATAAAAATGATATAGATGGACTACTCTCAACTTATTTAAGATTATATAAAATTGAAAAAGATGAAAAAATAGCTCAAAAAATTATTCAAATTTATGGATATAAAAAAGATTATATAAAATTGATGACTTTTTTAGAAAACAGTTCTAGTGATGATAAATTACTTTTACAACTTTACATACAAGCAAAAAATTACGAAAAAGCAACTTTGATAGCGAATAAACTTTATGAAGATACAGCAGAGATAGATTATTTAGGGCAAAATGCTATTTTCACATATGAGTCTGCTAAAGACAAAAATGATGTAAAAATGCAAAATAAAGTTATTAATAAATTAAAAAGAGTAATTCAAGTAGATGATAATGCTTTATATCTTAACTATCTTGGATATCTTTTGATCGATCATGAGATTGATGTTAAACTTGGGATAGAGTATATAGAAAAAGCATTAGAACAACAGCCAAATTCAACTTACTATCTTGATTCTAAAGCTTGGGGTTATTATAAATTAGGTGAGTGTTTAAAAGCTCAAAAGCTGATATTAGAAGTTATGAAACTAGAGGGTGGTGATGAGCCTGAGGTCTTGAAGCATTATGAAAAAATTAAAAAGTGTAGAAAAATTAAAAATAAAGGAAAACAGTAAGAGATAGATTCTTACTACTATTATAAAGATGATTTTAGATGATATTATAAAAAAAACAAAAGTGGATTTAGAAAAAAGAGAAAAAGAGTTTTCTCTTGATTGGCTGGGCCGCTCTTTAGCCTATAATGCAAGGGTACCTCGTGATGTTATACCATTTCTCAAAGCTACAGAAAAAGACCCATTTAGAATAATAGCGGAGGTTAAAAAAGCTTCGCCATCTAAAGGTGTTATTCGTGAAGATTTTGATCCATTAGCAATTGCACAAGCTTATGAAAAAGGTGGAGCTAGTGCTATCTCTGTATTAACAGAGCCTCATTTTTTTCAGGGTAACTTAGATTATTTAGGAGGGATAAGAAGATATGTAGCTATCCCACTGCTTAGAAAAGATTTTATAGTCTCTAAGTATCAAATTTTAGAGGCTATGGTTCATGGTGCAGATTTTATTTTGTTGATAGCTGCAGCACTTAGTAAAAAAGATTTAAAAGAATTACTCGCTTACACAAGACACTTAGGAATGGAAGCTTTAATTGAAGTTCATGATAAAGCAGATTTAGTTAAAGCTATCTATGCTGGAAGTGATATCATTGGAATTAATCACAGAAATCTTAAAACTTTTGAGATGGATATGAATCTTTGTTATGATTTAATACCTATGATACCAAATGGTAAAATTATTGTAGCAGAGAGTGGAATTTACGAGCATGGACAGTTAGAAGATTTAAGTAAAGCTGGAGTTGACGCTTTTTTGGTTGGAGAGTCTTTAATGCGTACAGATGATGAGGAAGCGGCACTTAAAAAATTAAAATTAGGGTAATATATGATTTAATATTACTTGGTTATTATATTGGTGACATAAAGAATTGAACTCTCTGATTAATTATAAATTAGATTCTGAATCAAGTCCAGAATGACTGAGTCAGCGTCACCCTAAACTTGATTTAGGGTCTAGTTTTCAATTAATCAGAGGTCTTAATTATTAGATATGTACTTAAAACAGATTATTTATGGAGTATTAATTGCTTTAAGTATACTTGGTCTTTTATATTATAAATATCAAAAAATAGGAATTAGAAATGGATTATATGTTAGAAGTTGGTTTTTTAGGTACAAAGGCGCCATTTTTTATGGATTTTGCAACTGTAATGGTAGCATTGTTACCATTTTTAATGATGATTGGTATATCTTTGATTGCATTAAGAAATAAAGCACACTCTATAGCACAAGCAGTATTATTTATTGTCTCAGTGATTGTACTCATTTGTTTTGAGATAGGTGTTAGTGTAGGTGGAGGTTTTGAAGTGCTTATGGAGGATAGTTCGATATCACATGATTATGCTTACATAGTTTTAATAACACATATTTTGGTATCTTTATTTACAATGTTTATTTGGGCTTATACCTTAATAAAAGCAAAAAAACATCTGCAAGAACACAAACATAAAAAGATGGGAAATATTACCTTTTTTGGAGTGATTTTTATCTCTATTTCAGGTATATGGGTATATAGATTGTTATTTGTGCAATAGTGCACTTGGCTTAAATATAAGGAATGTTTTCTTAGAAAATGTTCACTGGAGTCCAAAATATAGCCAAGTGTAGTTCCATATCTGAAAGTATGGAACAATTTCAACTAAAAAATATAAGTGTATTATTTTAATACCCCTTATAAATGACTATGTGATACAATAAAATATAAGATGAAATCTTATTTTTGGAGAATATTGAAAATTTAACCTAGTAACTTTTTAACACACTCATTTATTCTTTTTCCATCAGCCTTACCTGCTAATTCTTTAGAAGCTATTCCCATAACTTTTCCCATATCTTTCATTGTTATAGCTCCAACTTTAGTGATTATCTCTTTAATAGTTGAACTTAGTTCATCATCACTTAGTTGAGCAGGTAAGTAAGGCATATAAAAAGCTATCTCATCAATTTCTACTTGCACTAAGTCATCACGACCTGCTTTTTTGTACTGAGCTATAGAATCATTTCTACTTTTTACTTGTTTTTGGATAATTTTAATAATATCATCATCGTTTAACTCTTTTCTCTCATCAACTTCTATCTGTTTAAAAGCACTTGTTAAAAGGCGTAAGGCATCTCTTTTTTTTGTTTCTTTTGCTTTCATAGCATTTTTTACATCTAGATTTATTCTCTCTCTTAGATTCATAATCATCCTTGGAACTATTTTTGCTCTAATTATAACAAAATAGACAATACAATTAAAGAGAAAAAATGAGAAAAAAGATTTTAGCAACAATGAGTGTAAGTTATGTTATACTACTTTTAACAGGGTGTACAGCAAATTTAACAAAACCAGAGATAAATTTTGAGCCTCCTTCTTATGTTGAAGAGATGCCAGCTAAAGAGGAGAGACAAAATTTTACTTCCACAGGGAGTATTTTTGGACAGGGCGATAACCCTCTTTTTTCAGATCATAAAGCTATGCATGTAAACGATATCGTTACTGTAGTTATCTCTGAGAGTTCCTCTTCGTCACTTAGTGGTTCAAAAGATTTAGCTAAAGCAAATAGTACTAATTTAGGTGGTTTGGCTTTAACTTCAAATGGAACTAACAGTGCAATTGATGCGCGTGTGGCATCAATAAATGGTATAGCTGGTGTTGGTATAACATCAGATTCAACAAACTCCTTTAAAGGGAGTGGAAGTGCAACAAAAGATGCTGCTTTTACAACAACAGTTTCTTCTAGGATAGTAAAAGTACTTTCAAACGGAAACTATTTTATAGCAGGTAAAAGAGAGATTTTACTCGATGACCAAAAGCAGATTATTCAAATAAGTGGTGTAATTCGCCCTTATGATATAGACCAATATAATAAAATTAATTCGGCACAGATGAGTGAAGCTAAGATTTTGTATAAAGTTCAAGGAGATGTAGATCGTGCAACAGAACAAGGATGGGGGACAGCATTACTTGAATCGGTTTGGCCTTTTTAGCATAATTGTTATTTTAAGTGCTAGCTTACTTAGTGCTGGAACTTTTGAAAATTTTAAACGCTCTCAATCTAGTGATTTTAAACAATACAAAGATAAGAGAGATACTGCCTTTAATAACTATCTTAAATCTGAATGGAAAGTTTACCAAGAACAACTAGGTACACCTGTATATGAAAAGCCAAAACCAAAAAAATTGCCAACGGCTAAAACAGAACCAATAAAAATAGTTGGACCAAAAGTAAATATTAAAATTAAAGAAGTTAAACCAATAGAAGTGGTAAAAAAGATTGAAATTATACATAAAAATACTAATTTGATTTTTTTTGGTAGTTCACTTGAATTCGATGTGGCAGAGGATATAAAAACAGCTAATTATTTTCCTAGAAATCAAAAAGGAATTACAAGCTTTTTTGAAAGAGTAGCATCTAGTAATCATGAAGAATTAGTTGAGGATATTCAAAGAGTTAAAACTAATCTAAATTTAAATGATTGGGGTACATATCTACTTGTTTTAGAGTTGTCTAAACAGATATATACAGAGCATGATAA
>WFPU01000059.1 GCA_015487435.1 Sulfurimonas sp. | reverse complement strand
ATTTTAGTGTTTAATAAACTTGAGATGTATGATGAGATTGTTGATTTATCTAAAATATTTTTAAGAGAATACTCTTCAAATGATAATATAGCTGAAGTTTTGTCTGTAACTGTAAAAGCATATGGTCAAATTGGTCAAACCACTTCAGCAGATTACTTTTTTGATAGATTAATAAATGAACATTCAGATTCTGTTTATGCAAAATGGGGAATGATATATATGGGTCAGATGCAATTTGAAACAGGTTCATCAATTCAAGCAATTAAATACTATAAAAGAGCATTAAAAGAGACACAAGATATAGATGTAGCTATCACCGCTGCATTTAGACTGTCTGTATATTATATTAATTATGGAGATAAAGTAAAAGCTGTTGAATATATCAATAAAATTATTAAGGCAAAACCATCTTATTTTGTAAAAGAGTATGAAATGGCAAAAGAAGTTATGTACCAACTTGCAGATGTTAAGGAGTATGATAGTGCTGCTGGTATAGCCTCTGCTTTACTAGATAATATTGATAAAGATCATGATGATGCTGAAAAACTCTTAAGAGATAAAGCTATTTGGCTATCTAAAACAGATTCTAAAATAGATGCTTTAGAAGCTTTAAATGAGTATATAGAAAAATATGAATATGGGGCATATGAAAATGAAGTGATGAGAGCTAAGGATTCTCTCTTTTTTGAAACAGATGATGAAAATTTAAGTGTAAGAATTGCTCAATTTGATAAGTTAATTGATATATATAGTGATGATACAATTGGAGAAAAAGCAGTATATGAAAAGGCTAAACTTCTGTTAAAAAATGAGATGTTTGAAGATGCACTAAATCTTAAGGATGAGCTTTTAGCAATTGACAATACAAAGTATAAAGATACAAAAGAAATAATTTTTAATAGTGCTGTTGGTTTTATGAAACAATCATTAAAAAAACAAGAGTGTAGTAGTGTTTTAGCAATATCAGATGAGTATAACATAACATTATCAGATAAATGGGATGATGGTATATACAACTGTGCTATGAAAGGTGCTGATTATGTGTTAGCTAAACGCATAGCTATTAAAAATATAAAAAGTAAAAATTTAGAGTTTAGAAAAAAATGGTTGTTTAGATATATAAAAATCGATTTTGCTACTGGTAATTATAGCGATGTAATTGATGCTTCAAAAGAGTTAATAATACTCATACAAAATGATAAAAAATCAGAATATTTGGATGTATATAGATATATGTTTGATACATATCAAAGATTAGAACAACATGATAATATGTTAAAAGCAATAGTAAAATTACAAAAATTTTTTGGAGTAGTATACAAGGATATAGAACGATATGTCTCTGTAATGGGTGTTGGAGTTTCCAAAAAAGACAATACAATAATTATAAAATATGCCAAAGATGTAATTTTAATTCAAGAAAAATCAAACTCATTTACTCAGAGCCCATATGTTGAGTTTACATTATATGCAGCATATATTGATATAGAGGATTTTAATAAAGCATTAGAAACTATAAAATCTTTAAACAATGTAGAGTTAAATAAAAAAGATAAAGCAAGACAGCAATATTTACTTGGAAGTGTATACACAAAACTGTGGCGTGATAGTGAAGCTAAAAAAGCTTATGATGAAGTAATAAAATTAGATCCAACTTCTGCATGGGCAGAGTTGGCTCGAAGTGCTAAGAGTATGTTAGAGTAGATATAGGATTATAATAATTGAGACTTCTGATTAATTATAAGCTAGATTCCAAGTCAAGCTTGGAATGACGATAGTTACGTCATTCTGGACTTGACCCAGAATCTAATAGCTAATTGTTCAGATAAAGGGCAGAATATTAAAGCTCTAAACAATCACTAATAGAATAAAGCCCAGCTTCCTTATCCGCAAGCCATGAAGCTGCACGAATTGCACCTTTTGAGAAAGTGTTTCTACTAGTTGCCGTATGGTTAAGTTCTATAAACTCGCCATCATTGTAAAATCCAACAGTATGACGACCAACTATATCACCACCCCTTAGAGCCATTACGGAGATTTCATCTTTTGTTCTTTCGCCGATATTTCCATCTCGACCACTAACTCTTACTTTGTCTAAATCTAATCCTCTGCCTCTTGCAGCAGATTCACCAAGAGTAAGAGCTGTCCCACTTGGAGCATCTACTTTATGTTTGTGATGCATCTCAACTATCTCAATATCAAAACCATCTAAAGCAGTAGCAGCTTGGTGTACTAAGTTATTTAAAAGAGCTACCCCTAAAGACATATTTGTAGCATAAAGTACTGGTGTTTTTTCACTAGCTTGTTTAAGTAGATTAAGTTGATGAACACTAAGACCAGTCGTACCTATAACTAAAGGCTTAGGAGTGATTATAGCAGCTTCTAAAAGTGCTTCACAAGCCTCTGGTAATGAAAAGTCTATAACTATATCACATCCATTAAGAAATGTTTTAATATCAGTAGTAACCAATACAGATGGATCAATAGAGAAGTTAAGCTTATTTCTAACAAACACTGAACTCAAACTTATATCTTTTGTATCTAATAAATCATCAATTATGAGTTTACCAACCCTGCCATTTGCTCCAAATACACCAACTCTTACCATTTTATTTCCTTAATTTAGTAGTTCGTCTACATAAGATATTGTTTGAAGTGCGGCAACAGCCCCATCTCCAGCAGCGCTTACAACTTGTTTAGGTGAAGCTATACGCATATCTCCAGTTGCATATAATCCAGCAACTGAAGTTTTCATGCTTATATCTACAATAACTTGTCCAGCCTCGTTCATTTCACACAAAAAAGATCCATCCTCTTGGATAAGCGCTTGATTATTTACATCATTCCCTACAAAAGTAAAAACACCAGGTAGTTCAATATCACGAAGCTCTCCGTCGTTATTTTTAACACGAATTCCAGTAACGCCCATGTTATCACCATACACTTCATCTGGTACGCTATTTAAAACAAGTTCAATATTTTCAGTATTTTTGATTCTTTCAACAGTGTTTGGAGCTGAACGAAATGTATCACGTCTATGTATTAGATAAACTTTTGAGCATATTTTAGCTAAGTGCAGGGCTTCTTCTAAAGCTGTATCTCCACCGCCAATTACCGCAACTTCTTTGCCTTTATAGAAAAATCCATCACAAGTAGCACATGTGCTTACGCCACGGCCAAAAAATTCACTCTCTCCAGCAAAACCAGCTCGACGAGGAGATGAACCAGTACCTATTATGACGCTATGTGCATCGGTAGTAGTTCCATCTTCTTTATGTATAGTAAACAGATTGTCTTTTTTAGAAATACGAACAATATTTATCATTTCATGAATAAGACCAAACTTTTGACATTGTGCAGGCCATGGAGTCATCAGATCCATGCCTGTAATTTCGCCAGTTACACCAGGATAGTTTTCTATCTCTGAAGAATTCATAATTTGCCCACCAGGCATACCTTTTTCAAACATAGTTACGTTTTTTAATCCGCCACGAGTTGTATAAAGTCCAGCTGTAAGTCCAGCAGGACCACCACCAATAATTGCACAGTCTAGTATTGCCATTTTAAATCCTTATAATTTTTTTACTACAGATGATAATTCTACCAAATTATCTAATTTTCGAATCATACTATCTTGTTTATAAAGAGTATCTTTAGATTTTTTTATAAAAAATATAGATGGGGATTCATATATATTAAACCTTTGAATAAAAGAGAGTGAATTTTTTGTCCCACTTCTTAAAAAGGTTGTTGTTTTTGAATTTTCAATTACAGTATTATAGTAATCAATTGCAAGAATTGGAATATTTAAATCAGTTTTTGATAAAAGCTCTTGAGTGTTTTTATCGCGAGAACTATAAAATACTACAACGTATTTATCCTCTTTTGGAACAAAAACATCACTTTTTTCATAAAAAGTCCATTTTTTAAAGTCGATAAATTGATACTCTGAAAACTTATAATTGAAATAGGCAAATGCAATAGCTATGAGTGCAGTGCCAAAGAAAGAAGCGAGAAGAGTGGAGAGGGATAAGAGGCTTTTGCCTCTTTTTCTCTTTTGCACCAAATCTCTTTTATTAAAATTACGCTAAAAGAGCGTCGATTTTTTCAGTTAAAGCAGCTTTAGATTGTGCTCCGACCACTTGGTCAACCATCTCTCCATCTTTAAAAAACATAATAGTTGGAATTGAACGTATACCAAATTTTACAGCAATTTCTTGCTCTTCATCAGTGTTTACTTTACAAATTTTAGCTTTTCCATCAAACTCTTCGGCTAACTCTTCAATTACTGGAGCAATCATACGGCATGGACCACACCATGGAGCCCAAAAGTCTACTAATGATACACCTTCAGAAAGTGTTGCTTCAAAGTCAGAGCCAGTTAATTCAATATATTTTCCCATTATTTTTCCTTGTGGCATTTAAATTATATATAAAAGAAGTATACACATAAAAGATAAACAAGATTGATAATTTGATTAATATTATTAAGAAAATTATTAAAATTACATACTTAAGTAAAAAGATAGACTTAATTGACATTATTAAAAAAAAACATTATAATGATAAATACTGTCTGTTCTGCCCGTTTAATAATAAAAAATTATAATTGGAAGTAGATGAAAACAATAATTAATGTTTTAACTTTGTTATTTGTTATAAACTCTGCATTATATTCAAATAGTGTATTTACTCTTTCTGGCATAAAAGAAGTCCATCCAATTGTTAAAATAAAAACTAAAAAATTACCACTTATGTATAAAGATATGATAAAAGAGGAGATAAAAATAAGTTTAGATGATTTAAACATAAACCATGCAGGCGACAACAAAAGAATATTTGCTGTATTGGTTAATTTATTTGAAGCTGGAAAATCATCTGTAATAAATATAGAACTACGCATTAGTGAACAAGTAAAACGATTAGATACAGGGACTAATACATTTGCTGCAACATATATAACAAAAGAGTCTTTTACGCTGAATGAGGGGGATGATTTAGAAGATAAATTTGAAGATGCTTTAATCTCTGTTCTTGATAGATTCTCTCAACAATATGAAGAAGAAAATGAAATTGTAAATCTTAATAAAACAAAAACTGAAAATTATGATAACTCAATAGATATAACTAATATAAATGGAGATAATTTTGCTACAGTGATGAATTATGAAACTTCATATAATGAAGCTATTAAAAAAGCTAAAGAGCAAAAAAAGAATATTATGCTTTTAGTAGTATCGACACATTGTCCTTGGTGTCGTAAGTTTGAGCAAAGAGTACTTTTAAAAAAAGATACCAATGATTTAATACAAAAAAACTATATCCCTTTGGTATTAAATAAAAATACAGATAAATTTCCTAAAAAATATAATAAAGCAATATCACCAATAGTTTATTTTATAGATCT
>WFPU01000058.1 GCA_015487435.1 Sulfurimonas sp. | reverse complement strand
TGTGAATGTAAGATGGGACAATGTAGTATAAATATGCCAAAAAAAGTAGTAAATGTTGGTAATATTTTGCCAAAATATAAAACAAAATTAAGAACAGATGTTATGAGTAGGTTTATTGAGGCAAATCTAAATAAAGAAAGATTAATCAAGGAGGGGATACCAAGTGAGATTTGTGAAGAGTTACTAAACATCCATTTTGTAAAAGAGAGAGTTATTAATTTAAAAGAGATGGGTGAAAAAACATTAAATGCTTTAAAATATACAGAACTTTATATATATATGAAACAATTGTCTTTAAAAAGAAGGCATTTTAAAACTATAGTATATGGAGATTATGATTATAAAGAGTGGGCAAAAACTTTGCCATTTGAGCTTACTTTAAAACAGATAGAGGCTATAGAAGATATTAAAACAGATTTTTCTAAAGATGTGCGTGCAAAAAGGATGATAGTTGGTGATGTGGGAAGTGGAAAAACTATGGTTATTTTAGCTTCTGCTTTTATGATGGGAGTTAATCGATCAATCTTAATGGCACCAACAACAATACTTGCAAATCAACTTTATGATGAAGCAAAAAAGTACAATCCTAAGTCAAAGATAGTACTAGTAACAAATAAAACAAGTAAAAAAATCTCTTTAGATGGATATGATTTTATAATAGGTACACATGCATTACTCTATCGTGATTTACCAAAGGCTGGGCTTGTTATGGTTGATGAACAACATCGTTTTGGTACACAGCAACGAAATTTACTTGAAAAATTAGTAAATTCTGGTGATACCCTCAACCAAGTAGGACAAGAAAAACCACATTTTTTACAGTTTTCAGCAACGCCTATTCCTCGAACATTAGCTATGATCGAAACTGCAAATATAGATGTAAGTTTAATAACTTCTACCCCATTTAAAAAGGACATATCAAGTAAGGTTATCCATAAAAATGATTTTAGTGATTTGCTCGTACATATTAAAAATGAGATTAAAAAAAGCAATCAAGTTCTTTTAGTTTATCCACTTGTTGAGCAAAGTGAAGTTTTAGAATATCAAAGTATTGAAGAAGCGCGTGGATATTGGGAGAAAAATTTTAAAAATGTATATGTAACACATGGAAAAGATAAAGACAAAGAAAAAGTGTTGTTAGATTTTTCAAAAGATGGAGATATATTGATAGCTACAACAGTTGTTGAAGTTGGTATATCTTTGCCAAAATTAAGTACGGTAGTTATCGTAGGAGCTGAAAGATTAGGACTCTCAACTCTTCATCAGCTTCGTGGTCGTGTTAGCCGTACAGGGCTTAAAGGCTATTGTTATCTATATACAAATCAAAACTCAACTCAACGATTAGATAAATTTTGTGAAACTAGTAGTGGTTTTGATATAGCAAATTTAGATTTAAAGCATAGAAAAGGTGGTGATTTACTAAAAGGTAGCTCTCAAAGTGGTAAACAATTTAAATGGGTTGATATGGGCGAGGATGAAGGGATAGTTTCTAGGGTGAAGAATGACTTAGATCCCCAGTCAAGCTGAGGATGATGAGCGTGTCAGCAAAGTTTAACGAGTGTAGTCAAGCTGAGGATGACGAGTGTAGTCAAGTTGAGGATGACAAGTTTCTCAGTTTCGTCATTCCATGCTACGACATGGAATCTAATAAAGTCCAAATTTACCGTCGTTTCTTTTATATAAAACTCTAGTTTTTTGATCATTATCTAAAAAGATTTCAAACATCTTTGCACTATTTTTTAAGTCATTTAAAACATCTTCAACTTCACGAGGTTTATAAAGATCAAGCTCAACTGGTACTATCTCATCTTCATTTAAAAGTTCTTCTTGTTTGATATCTATACCATTGTTTACTTGTGCTTTAAGTTCATTTAGCCCAACTTTTTGATGATCGACCTCTTTATCATGTATACGGCGCATAGCTTTTTGAGCACGCTCAATAGCGATATCTATACATGCATATAAATCATCATCATTTTGTTTGATGATTATAGAGTTTTTACCAGCAAGATTAATAACAAACTCAACCATTGAGTGTTCTTTACCTTTTTTAGTTTGAGCAGACGCTACAACATTTACGCTTGTTATATCCATGTTATATTTGTTAAGTGTTTCAATTGATGAGTTCATATGATTTTTGATTGGTTCTGTAAGTTCTAAATGTCTACCTGTTAATGAAATATTCATTAATAATCCTTAGTTTTGTAATATATATGATTATAACATGAATAAGTTTATTTATGAATAAATCTAAAGTTTTTGTATAGTTCTTCTAAAGTATGTAATTGGTTCAGAACCAGTATCTATTGCATCAACACTGATAGTAACATCCATCAAAACTGAACCATTTTGCTCATCTGTAGTTATGGAAAAATAATCTTCATCTGTACCATCTCCATCAACATCACCACATACAAGACCTTTATAAACATATTTAAGAGTTATGTTTACATTATACATTGCACCTATTGTAAAAGGAGCTACTGTTGTGCATGGGCCATCTTCAGCAATTTCAAATAAAGCGTATTCAATAGCACTTTTTGCATGAAGTTCTGTTTGCTCATAAAGATACATATCAGCTGTTCTTTTAGCCGTTTGTGTTGTTTGGTTTAGAGTAAATGCCATAATTGTAGCTACAACTATCATAACTATTACAGCCATAATCATTGCGAATGCTGGGCGTTGAGTACCCTTGGAATTATTCCTTATGCTCAATCCAAGGACAGTTAGAATATAGTTTTTTCTTTGCATATTGCATAATCTCCTATATATTCATTTTCAACACAAACTTGAATTTTTATGAGTGTGCCAATTGCTTTATACTTAAATGTTGCTACATTTTGCATAATCAACTCTCTCTTTGTTTGATTACCATCAGTTTGAAGAAGGTATGTATCACCATTCCATGGTTGATAATCATAATGCAATGTTAAATCTCCATCTAGTGTATGAACTATCGCATAAGCAGTCCAAGAGTGTTTGTAATACTCATAAACAACTACATCTGAAAAATCAACACCAGCGATGCTAGAAGAAAATTGATTAAGATTTGTTCCAGTAGTAATAGGATGTGTAGCTGCATCTTGTTGGGAAGTTATAGCTGCTCCTGTCCATCCATAGGAATCATTGATATCATTGTTTGTGCCTATAAAATATAAAGCACTGTCACTAATTCCACTATTTGTATAAGATAAAGTGTTAATTAAAGCATTGATAGCTGTTGTATTTGTCTCTGGTGATGTTAAGTTTGTTGTTTGTCCAATATCAGCGTCTATATCAATTATACCACTCCATAAAGGAAGTTGATTTCCTCTCCAGCCATCAATATCAGAACCAACCCATTCTAAAACTGAATATGATTTAGTATTATTAATATCTCTAATAGAATCAAAGTCAGTAGCACCAGCACCATATCTAGCTATTACAGAATTTTTTATACGGTAAGATAATCTTTTAGCTATAAACTCAACAGCTGTTGCACTCTCATTTTGTAATTTGTTATTAACAGCAGAAAATATATAACTTTTATATGATTGAACCATAAACTCTACACCAAATGTAGCAAGCAAACCTATTATAATTATAACAAATATTAGTTCCATCATTGTAAAGGCATGTCTAATTTTTTTAATCACTAGTAAGTCCTCTTATGGAAATCTACTTCGCCAATGTTTAGCGTATATGAGCGAAGAACAGTGACAATGGTATTTTGGTCATCTCTTACGGTTATAACAATTAATTTTGCATTTTGACTAGTGGCATTTACATCCCCTATATCTCCATAAGCGATACTAAATTCACTTTGATATGCATGTTTATAACCAGTTGATGTGGTTGAGTCATTTAAAAACATATCTTTTATATTGACATTGATATCATCAATATCATCTAAATCTCCACCATCAGGTCCAAAGTTGGCTAGATCAGTTGGTGTAGTTGCGTTATTATCTAAACATCTTCTATGAAGTGGTTGGTTTATGTGACCAGGACGAAGTTTAGTATCATTATTGCAGTCACCTGGATTTATCACTCTAGTTGCAGTAGTATTATTGTTTTCTATAGAGTTTTCATCCCAACTAAGTGCAAGTACTTGATTTAGTTCAGCAGAAGCTGCAAAGATAGCCTCTTGGATTATAGTGGTATCAAAACCTTTAGCATTTGAGCTCATAATAACAGGGACTGAAACCATTGTTATACCCATTATCATTATTGCAAACAGTACCTCTATGAGTGTAAATGCTAAACGATTTAAGTTATGCCTTACCACATAGTTCTCCTGTTCGTTCTATTTGTAGTATCATCATCTTTTGTAGTGGTATTCGTCTCACTAATACCAGCCCAAGAATCTGTACCACTACCATACTCAACAGTAAATTCATTTTGATCTGTTGTAGGGTTGTATTTATTGTATATTAACCAAGAAGATGAGTTCATCTGCATAGTTGTTTTATATGGGTATCCTTTAGTTTCATCATAATTAAGTGTAACAAAATCTTGATGGTTTGCATTTGGCGTAGTGCTATCAACTGGACCTGCATTAGGGGCAAATCCTTTTTGGTTTACAATTCCAGCTGTTCCATAATTAGAAGTATGGTTAGTGTTTATATACCATCTTGGGTCATCTGTAGTATTTGAATCATTACCATTTGGTAAAAGATTTTTACCACAAGCAGCTCCGTTACAGAAAGTTTCATAATATATAAGAGCGTCATTAGATGGATTTGAAAATCTATATGTTGGAGCATGCGAACGAGCATAAAGATATGTTATAGAAATGTTAGTATTATCGTTAGGTGCTGTTTGATTAAGATCCATGCTTCCTTTGGTTTCATATGCTATATTTAGATCTGCATTCATCTGACAATTTGCTGGAGTTGTACAGTTTGCGCTGTATGAAAAAAATGTCAATTTTTCCGGATTTACAGCAATAGTTTGGTTTCTATCGAAGTTTAAATTTTGTGTAATTTCAATAGAACCAGTCATATTTTTATCAAAAGACTCAACAGGAACTTGCCAAACACCTGTAGTGGAATTCATATCTTTTATCCATGGAGTTGGTATGGAAGAAACTAAATTACTAACACCAGATTGATTAAATGTATTAAAGGTTGATTGAAAAGCAACTGCACCTGAGATAGCTGATTTATCTATAAAAAGACTTATCGGCTTAGCATAGCAGTTATTGACAAAATTACTTAAAGTTGAGTTATTATAACCAACAGCACGCACTGAGCCATTTATATGAAGTGCCATATTATCATCTACAGCCATATCAGCCATATATAAAAATGTATTTGCATCAAATGTAGTATTATCATCCTGACCGTAAGACAATGTTAAACCACTCGTTTCAAATTTATAAGGAAAAAACTCTACATCATGGTCTTGATAAAAATTACCAAAATTATCACTGCCGTGATCCGTACTTATTGTACAACCATACTTATTATTAAAAGCAGCAGTTGTTGTTGTTAATCCTACTAGACAGTCGTCAGAGATTGTTTGAAAATTATTAAGGGCGCTATGATGAGTGTTATTTAACCAATCAACAGCAGTCCATGATTTGTCTGTAATATTAATTTTATATTGACCAACATTGGAACTATTTTGTTCATTATTTATCATAGTGCCATTTGCGACATAAAATGCTAAAGTTTGATCTGTTTCATCGTTACAAATTAATCCAGCAGTTTGTGGATCCCATATCATAGTGGCATTATACTCTGACCCACCATTAAAAATTCTTGTATATCCAGGGGTCATATTTATTCCATCATAACCTGTCGCATTTATATCGAAACGATAATCGTAGCCAGCTGCTAATTTCATCCTCTGAAGTGTTTGACCTGATTTTGGATTAAATCCATCTTGATTAGAAATACTGTATTTGGTTGAGTCTTTTAATGCTGTTGAAGCTGTATGGTTAATATCATATACTTGTACAGCATACGATTCTGGACGGATGGAGAAATTATCTCTTGAACATATTGGTTGTGCATAGTTGGCTCTTATACAATCAAAACAATCAGTAGATGTATCTGTAGCACACTCTAAAACACAAGCTGTATGAATTGTACTTTGGTAAAGTCCAGAGATAGCGGTAACATCTGTGCTGCTTGAATCTGTAGTAGCTGTCCAGTTCTGGATAAGTGTTCCATTAGTATCATCAAAATACCAAACTCTAAATGATGCATTTTTTACCGCAAAGTTATAGTAATCAACAGGTTGAGAAGTTAAAGGCACTTGAAAGCTTAAAGGAGTAAACTCAATTGGAACAAAAATCGGCGTACTCAAAGAAGAATCTGGATTTGAACATGATGCATTTATATCTCCAAAAGAATCGATATCAATTATCTCAACCATTACTGTAGTATTTATATCTGAAACTGGAGCTTCATGAATACCGGTGGATGGATCTGAATCAAAAATAACAGAGGCGTTAAATGGATTTCTTGATATTTGAGTGTATAAATTATTAATAGTATTACCACTATGAACTACATTAAATAGCCCCCAATTGGGTTGATATGATGTAGTAGGTGGGCATAATGGGACATTTTCACTTCCAAGTATATAATCTGGATATTCAATTTTGTTACCACCAGCTGTAATATAGTATTTTAAGGATAAGCCAAGTGGTTCATCTATACTTACTAAACCACTTACATCCAGCGGTGTAAGAAAAAATTTAGTATATACATAATCTCCATTATCTAATGTTCCCATTCCTTTTCTTATATTATGCCCATCTGAGCATCCACTATTGCTTTCACTGTTATTACCATTTATGTCATAATCACAAAGTGGTGATGAAAATGTTGGTGTACCTCTATCTATAAGTGTAGAACCATTTGTGTTGGAGGAGTAAAGATTAGTACTATGTGTAAATTTGCTCGAATTTACATCTGATTTAATTGCTATGCCCTCAGCTGCAATATCAGCTTCCAAATTTTTTAGATAAACAGTGATTTCTAAATCTGAAGAGGATATTAATGAATTAAGATGTGCTATGGGGTATGCATCTCTATCAACATCTAAGTAACTTCCATCTTGTTTAATAGAATAATCATAACACATTTGTGGGAGGTATAGTTCAGTTGAAAAAACTATTACCGATGGAAAATAAGTATCTTGGTCAGATGTAAAATTAAAAACAGCTCCAGTTTCATTTGTTGTAATTATATTTTTGGCACCTGCCGTTGTACCTGTATCATATAGATGTATATCAATACCGTTATTATTATCTAAGTCTGGGCTTCTTGTAGCTGGAACATCTATTCTTGAATCAAATGTTCCTAAAGTAGTCAAAGTAGTATTATATGTAGTACCTGCCATTTTTATAACATCACCTGTTCCAGCCAGATATTTATCTCCTTCTGCTGCAAATACATAAGTTTTAGAATCTACAATACCACTTTTTGGAGTTAAAAACCCACTAACCGATATATCAATACTATCTCCACTTTTTATTTTCTTATAGCCATCAAATATAGTAACATTTTTAGCTGTGGTTTCATTTGAGTCTTTATATACTACAACCAACATCCAAGCTCCATAGTTTCCAAGTCCATCACTAGGAGTATCCTTATTTGTTTCTCCCGCATGAGTATAAAAACTGGCAATATCTACATAGTATGTTCCATTAGCATCTACAACACTTGATGCGTCAGCACTAGAGGAGTAAATACGAATATTTTCTCTAACGTTATGTGTATCAAAATCTTGAATATCCGCTATAAGTTCTACATAGGTACCACTACTTTCTTTTTTTAATTTAATTTTTCCAGCGGCTGTTTTATCAGCTGTATACCAAGTAGTATCAGTATCTGCTTTTTGGCGACCCTGCCAATAGATTCTTGCATATTCTACTGTGGCTGTTGATGGTATGTTTAATGTTGAATATGATTGTGGTGCTTTTTGTAAGTTAGTATCTGAATTACTATCGTCATTAGATGGTTCTACACATGCTCCATCGCTTAGAATACACAATACTGTATTACCAATAACTTTTACATCTCCAAAAAGATTGTGTTGTGTTCGCTGTTCAAAGTTGCGTCCACCAGTTGATTCAGCAAGATTAGTTACAGTTAATTTAAAACTATCAGAATTAGATTCTCCATCATTATCAGTTGCAGTGACAGATAAGTTATAAGTTGCTAGTGTTGTTGGTGTACCAAATAGGACACCTGTCGTTGTGTTAAAGCTTAATTCATCAGGTAAAGTGTCACCACTTAGAGTATATGAAATTATGGGATCATCATTTGTTAATGTAACATATGATGAAATATCTAAACTGTAGGCTTGATTTATTGTCGCTACTTCATCTGGAACATCACCCATTATTGGAGGAACTGGAGGTGTAGATATAAAATCTATATTTAAATTATAACTCATCTCAGTGTCATATCTTCTTTCAATCTTTATATAAATGGTATCACCATTATTTACATTAAAGTTTGGCGGATACTTAGTGGTATCATTTGAAGTATCACTGTAATGTGTGCCATCACAGGTAGAACCTATGAAAATTGAATTCGAAGTTTTATTGGTTATAAAGCTTAAGTCGACATAACCATCTGAAGCAACAGTAAATTGATAATAATCATATCTGTCAGTACTTAATCTAGCAGTACCACTTTCGGTATGCGATGTAGTTGAAGAAATATTATTTAATTCTTCTATGATTTCAACTTGTGAACAATCATTATTTGGCTCATTGTCTGCATAAACGAAAGTAGACAAGATTAAAAACAGCAGCAGGAAAGAAAATTTATATTTTAAAGTTTTCATGACGGGCTCCTTTGGCGATGGAAAATTATTGCACTAAAAAAGTGGGCTCAGTGGCAATTGTTACATCTAATTCTAGATTATTAATTAAAACAGCTTATATGTTGCTGAATATGTTTTTTAGTATTTAAATTGAACTCTCTGATTAATTATAAATTAGATTCTGGATCAAGTCCAGAATGACGGAGACAGCGTCACTCTAAACTTGATTTAAGGTCTAGTTTAGAGTTAATCAGAGGTCTTAATTATTTGAACTCTCTGATTAATTAGCTATTAGATTCTGGATCAAGATCAAAATGACGGAGACAGCGTCACTTTAAACTTGATTTAGGCTCTAGTTTATAATTAATCAGATGTCTCATTTATTTAAAAAAGTGGAAATTTTTTCTGCTACACCGTACTTTGTAGATTCTTGAAGTATCACTTGTGCTGCTTTATTATTATCTGTATTAAATACTATTGGACCTATAAAATTGATTACAGAGTCTTCTATTGGATTTTGGATTAAGACAATATTTAGAGTTAAAAGATTTGATTTGTCATTAATTTCTAGAGAATCTTGTATATTTTGAGGCACTTCAAAGTCATATTCTCGAATAACAAAAGGATTTATTAGTGTAAAAGAGATATATTCATCATCCACAGCTTCCATCTTCATAAAAATATCATCAATTTTTTCTAGTGTAACCTCTTTGACATTTTCAAAACCTAAAAGTGGTGTAGTAATCTCAAATTTCATAAATAACCCTCATATATTTGCAATTTATTTTCTTATTGTAGCACTTAAAGCATAAAATGTACCTAGTTTAATATGCGTTATATATCTTTTAGATAAAATTACACCCTATTTAAACTATGGACTATAAATGATGAAATTTAAAACAAACATATTTTTACTTCTTGCGGCTACATTTTTATTTTTTAGTGGTTGTGCAAAAGAGGTAGAGGAGTATAATAAACCAGCAATGTATTGGTACTCAAAAATTATAAAATCAGTATCAGAGTCTGATTTAGAAAAAGCGGATGAATACTATTCGTCTCTTCAAGGCGAACATATTGGTTCGCCACTTTTAGTAGAAGCTACAATGATACTTTCAATTGCTCATATGGAAAATGAGGAATATTTACTAAGTGAGCATTTTTTAAACGAGTACATAAAGCGTTATGCAAATTCAAATGAGAAAGAGGTTGCAGAGTTTATGAAAATAAAAGCAAAGTATATGGCACTTCCAAATCCTCGTCGTGATCAAGCACTCATTAAAGACGCAATTATAGAAGGGGAAAAATTTAAAAAAAACTATCCAAACTCTATCTATATTTCAGTAGTAGATACGATGATTACTCGTCTTTATCTTGGCGAGGCAGCTTTAAACGAATCTATTGCTGATTTGTATGAAAGAGTTAATAAACACAAAAGCGCCGAGTATTACAGAGAGTTAAAACAACAATCATGGATTAATTGGGATGAGATTGAGCGTTCAAATTCCCCTTGGTATAGAAGTTGGTTTGAAGGTGATGGAACAAGTAGCTGGTATGGTTTTTTAATACCAGATACTAAGAGTGTAATCTCTCGCAACTCAAATACTGATGAGATAAAAGAATTAGGAGAAAATAATGAAATTAAGTAACTATGAAGATTTTCCAGCAAATATTCCAGTAATAGCAGAAGATGAACTTTTTTTATACCCATTTATGATTTCACCACTTTTTTTAAGGGATGAGGCAAATATTGGTGCAGCCACAAAAGCAATTGAAGATGATTCACTTGTGATTGTATGTCCAACTAAACCATCTCATGAGGATGAAAGAGATTATGAAGCTCTGTATGATGCTGGAGTAGTTGGGTCGATTATGCGAAAAGTTTCACTCCCTGATGGTCGTGTTAAAGTATTGTTTCAAGGTTTAGCTAGAGCAAAAATGATAGATAATATTTCAAAAAAACCAAATATTGTAAGAGTTGAGATATTAGAATCTATAAATAATGACTCTTTAAAATTAGACGCACTACTTCAAGTAATACGAGAAAAAGTTCGTATGTTATCTGGAGTAAGTAATTATTTTCCACCTGATTTATTGCGGACTATTGAAGAGAATCATGATCATAATCGAATAATAGATTTGATATGCTCAACCATTAAGTTAAAAAAAGAACAAGCTTATAACCTTTTCATAGAGGTAGATACAGAGAAAAGATACCTTAATCTAATTGATCTTTTAATAGAAGAGATTGAAGCAAATAAATTGCAAAAAGAGATAAGATCAAAAGTACAATCACATATAGAAAAAGTAAATAAAGAGTATTTTTTAAAAGAGCAGTTAAAACAGATACAAAAAGAGTTAGGTACTGATACTCAAAGAGATGAAGAGATTGAGGAGTATAGAAAAAAACTTGAAGCTAAAAAAAGAAAAATGGATGAAGATGCACATAAAGAGATAAATAAGCAGATTGATAGATTTTCTCGTATGCATCCAGACTCATCTGATGCTTCAATGACTCAAACTTATTTGGAATGGGTACTCGATATTCCATTTGGGGATATAGCAAAAAAATCACTTAAAATAGAGGATGTAAAAAAGCAATTAGATGAAGATCACTTCTCTCTTAAAAAACCAAAAGAGCGTATAATAGAGTATTTTGCAGTAAAAGAGCTAATGGAACTTCGGGGTGTCAAAAGTGAAAATGATGCAGCTGGGGCAATTCTTTGTTTTAGTGGACCTCCTGGTGTTGGGAAAACCTCCCTTGCAAACTCTATTGCTACATCTTTAAAGCGTCCACTTGTTCGTATAGCGCTTGGTGGTCTAGAAGATGTAAATGAATTGCGTGGTCATCGTCGTACCTATGTTGGAGCAATGCCTGGTAGAATTACACAAGGTTTAATTGATGCTAAAAAAATGAATCCAATCATAGTGCTAGATGAGATAGATAAAGTCTCTCGCGCACAAAGGGGTGATCCAACAGCAGCATTATTAGAGATATTAGATCCTGAACAAAATAAAGAGTTTCGTGATTATTACTTAAATTTTAATATTGATTTGAGAAAAGTTATCTTTATAGCTACTGCAAATGATGTTGCAAAGATTCCAGCGCCTCTTCGTGATAGAATGGAATTTATACAAATAAGTTCATATACACCACAAGAAAAATTTGAGATAGCTAGTAGATATTTATTGCCACAAGAGTTAAAAAAACATGGACTTAAAAAGAATGAAGTTAGTATTTCAAAACCTGCATTAAAAGAGATAATTCATTCATATACCCGTGAAGCTGGAGTTAGAAATCTTCGCAGGCGACTAGCTGAGATGTCTCGCAAAGTTGCTCGTGAAATTTTAGAAAAACCAGAAATTAAAAAAGTATCTTTAAGTGTTAAAAATTTAAAAGATTATTTTGATAAAACAGTTTTTGAGATTGAAAAAACAAATAATAAACCAGTAGTTGGAGTTGTTAATGGCTTAGCATGGACAGCAGTTGGTGGAGATGTTTTAAAAATAGAATCTATACGGATTAAAGGCAAGGGTATAATGAGTCTGACTGGAAGCTTGGGTGATGTTATGAAAGAATCAGCAAGAATTGCTTTTAGTGTAGTAAAAACTCTTATTGATACAAAAAAGCTTCCAATAAAATCAAACAATATACCTAGGACATTTAAAGAAAAAGAAGATGATATAAAAGTTGATGTTAGCGAAGTATATAAGCGTTACGACTTGCATATACATGTTCCAGATGGAGCTACACCAAAAGATGGACCAAGTGCTGGAATTGCAATGGTTAGCGTTATTGCATCTATACTTAGCTCTCGTGAAATTCGCTCTGAAATAGCTATGACAGGGGAGGTCTCATTAAGTGGAGATGTATTACCAATTGGTGGCTTAAGAGAAAAATTAATTGCTGCATATAAGGCATCAATGACTAAAGTTTTAATTCCTGCTAAGAACTATGAACGTGATTTAGATGATATTCCAGATGAAGTTTTAAAAGCACTTGAAATTATTGGTGTAAAAAGAATAGAAGAAGTTTTAAAGGAGATTTTAATATAGCGATATATCGCTATATTAATACTGAACTTATTTTTTTTTGAAGATCATCAGCACGGATAGGCTTCATTAAAAAAGCATTTGCTCCAAACTCTAATGCTTCATTCTTTTTGGTCTCATCAGTAGTTAAAATAATAATTGGCACTTGTTTTAAGTTTTCATCTGCACGAACAACTTTTAGCATCTCTATACCATTCATAACTGGCATTACAATATCTAAAAGTATTAAATCTATATCATCTCGTGATTTTAAAATTTCTATTGCATCTGAGCCATTTTTTGCTTCTATAATCTCTGCTACTTTATCAGTTTTTTTGAGCATAGATTTTAGTAGTTTTAAGTTAATCATATCGTCATCAACAGCTAGTATATTTAATAATTTTGACATTTTAATTCCTTATATATATTTTTTTAAAAGTAATTTTAGTTGATTTTTATCTATAATATTTTTGATGATTTTATCAACATACTTTTGATCCTCTTCAAGGTTGATTGCTAAAGGATCACTAATTAGTATAAGTTTAGTGCTAAGATTTGTTTTTTGCATTGATGCATTTATATCATCATAAATTGGCTTGAGTGATAATCCCTCACACTCTTTATCAAACATGATTAACTTATAAGATCCATTATTAATCTCTTTATGCAAGTCACTTGATGTGTGAACATCATGGTATGTATAACCAAGCGATGTTAAGACTTTAGCATAAAGTTTTGTCTCAAACATACTTTTTTTAGCTAAGAGTATGTCAGCTTTGTATTCAGCTTTTTTTATTGTTTCTTTTTGTTTTTTTAGTTCTTGAGTGCTGGACTTTTTAAGTTCATCAAATTCAGTAATGTCATTGACTTTTGTAACTCCATCAGCTTCATTAGATTCACTAGAACTATTTGAATTTACTTCCTCATCAGTTACAATTTTATCTGATAAAAAATAATTTAAAATAGAGATGATTTCAGAGCGAGAAAGTGGTTTTTTTGTATATTCATCCAGTCCAGCTTCTAAAAATCTTTCACGGTCACCTTTAAGAGCATTAGCAGTAAGGGCAACAATTGGTATATGCTTTTTATTGTTTCTTTCTTCATACTCTAAGATCTCTTTAGTAGATTCTGTACCATCCAAAAATGGCATTTGAATATCCATAAATATTAAATCAAAGTTTTCATCTTTACGTTTTTGAAATGCTTCTAATCCATTATTTGCAATAGTTACATTTAGTCCTAAGTCTTCTAACATACGTTTAATAAGTTTTTGATTGATGATGTTATCTTCAGCTATTAACACATCTGCGTTAAATTTAGTAGTACCATTTAAGAATTTCTTTCGATCTGGTCTTTTAATTTTCTTTTGTTGGTCCAAAGACACATCATAGCTTTGAAATACCATTTTAATTTTTGATGAATTAAGTGGTTCATATATAATTTTTGAGATATTTGCATTAATTGAATCTATTTTTTTCATCATTGAAGATTTTGTAATAACTATTAGTGATTGTGGCATATCACCATAAGCAATAATATCGTCATCTTTACTATACGAATAATCAGCAAATATAAAATCATAAGCACTTTGAGTCACTAGATTATTCAATTGGTGTATATCACTAAATGCAGTATGTGAAACTCCATAAAAATCAAGATATTTTATTAGGTTTTCATCTTGAGTTTTTGTTTTGTTTTCATTTGTAAGAACTAATGCTTTTATATTTGAAAAGATTCCCTCTGCATTTTCATTTAATGTTTCTATCTCCTCTAACTCAATTGTGAAAAAGAATGTAGTGCCTTCACCTGGTTTTGAATCTAAATCAAGCTCGCCACCCATAAGTTCAATAAATTTAAATGAAATTGTAAGACCCAGACCAGTACCACCATATTTACGGGTAATTGATGTATCCGCTTGTGAAAATGCTTCAAAGATTTTTGCTTTTTGCTCACTAGTAACACCAATTCCACTATCGTGAATTTCAAATCTAATTCTAACCTTACCATCGTTTGAAGTATCTTCTTTTTTAATAATAACATTAATAGATCCAGAGTTTGAAGTAAATTTAACAGCGTTTGAAAGAAGGTTAATTAGAACCTCTTTAATTTTGGTTGGATCACCTTTAAGCGGATGTTCTAGTGATGGATCTATAAAACAGCCAAGATCAATTTGTTTTTCTGCTGCACGAACAGAATAAAGTTCAATTGCACTCTCAAACTCTTCAATAGGATTAAATGCGATGTTCTCAATCTCAATCTTATTTGACTCAATCTTAGAAATATCAAGAATATTGTTGATAATTTCAAGTAAATTTTCAGAAGACTTTTCAATAATTTCAACAAATTCTGCTTGTTCTTCTCGAAGCTCTGTATCTTTAAGCAGTTCAGTAAATCCAACAATACCATTTAAAGGTGTTCGAATCTCGTGAGACATATTTGCTAAAAACATAGATTTTGCTTCACTAGCTTCTTGTGCTAACTCTTTATCTCTTCTGGTTATATCAATAATATTTTCTAATAATGAATATGCTTTTGTTGTACCAGCAGCTGTCTGTAAATCGATATCTTCTGCTTGGATATCTTCATTTTCTTCAACAACACTTTTAAGAACATGCTCAAGATTACGAATATTTTTTGAAATTTCATTTGACATGATAAAGCCTAAAATAGCTAAAAGTATAGAAATTACCCAAGTAGTAAATGCGATTATTAAAAACTCTATAGCCCCCTCAATTACATCATTAGCTCTATTGTCTAGCTCTTTGAGTATTGCATTTCGTGCATTTGATAGGAGGTTTGCTTTTTCAGATAACATAGCAAACCAAATTCCAGAACTAATCCCATATTTACCTTCAGAAGCAGTAGCAATAATAGCAGTACGTTCACTATTTATATCTTCAAAAAGCTCTTTTGCATCTTCATTATTAAAAAGCTTATCTAACTCATTTATTAGTGCTGGATTATTTATATTAGAATATTCAAAAGAATCTGCTTTTGAAATTAAAGATAACCAAAAGTTAAAATCTTTTTCTTTAAATTTGTTTGATTTCGCAATAGCATAAGTAAGAAAATCTCTCTCTAGAGATGTATAAGATTCCGCACGAATAAGGTTAACATATGAATTTAGAAGCTCATTAATCTGTTGATCTTTTTGACCATCAACAATATCACGCGAAATAGCAAAATTTATAATTCTAGTATATACAGTTGTATATACTACTTCAAAATCTGCTTTACCAGAATCAACATCTTTTCTTGTTTCTTTAATCAATTCAAAAGCAGCAGCAACAGTATTGATTTTAATACATGTTTTACATGCTGATACACCTTTTGAATGCTCATGAAGAGCTTTATTGCTTTGTGTGCTACTTATATAATTATTAAAATCTCTATCAACAATACCTCTTTGTCTTTTTAAAGACTTTAAAGTATTTTTTGATGAATTACCAAGATACATAACTGTCATACCGCGTTCACGAGACAGATTTTCAATCAGTGTATTTAAAAGTTTGTTTTCTGACAATTTGTTTTTTACAGAAGTAGCAGAATTTAGTGTTAGATATGAATCATAAACAAAGTAACTTGTGAAACCTAAAACTAATATAATTGGAAAAAGAGATATTAACTTTAGTCTATTTTTTAATCCTAATTGCATAAATTAGTCCTTTGTAGTTATAATTTTAGATAATGAAATCTTTAATTGTTTTAGTGCATTTTGTGCACTAGCTTTATCATCTGTTGATATAATGGTTTCAAGCTCAGTCGAAAAGTTGTTTATCCGCATATTATCACTCATACCTTTTAATTTTATAGCTGAGTGTCTCCAATCAGTTGAATCATCATTATCTATAGATGTTTGTATTGTAGAGATTAAATCTTGACTTTCATATATATAATCTTGAAAAAGTTCATTAAAACTCTGTTCATCCAAACCAATTTCATTAGCTATTTTAGTTTTATCGTATTTTTTAACTAGTAAAGTTTCTTGGCTACTAAATTCCTCTTTATTTGTTTTTAAATTAATATCTTCTCCTATATCCAAATTATCAAAATCGTTAATATCTGGTATGTTGTCATCTTTATCTATAGTATCAGTTAAAATTGTATCATCTATCTCTATAATAAAATCATCTTCTTTTAAAGAATTTATTTTCGTATCATTATTATTTATCTCTGTTAATAATGTGTCATCAATCTCTAAAATATAATCATCCTCATCAATTTTAGGTTCAATAACTTCTGTATTAGTAGCCGATGGCTCCTCTTCATTTGATAATTTTGCAATAAATTTGTAAAAAGTATCCAAATCTGCTTTAGCTGATGTAAAATCATCAGATCTATTTATTTTAACTAATATATCTTGACAATCATGAATTCTAAGATTTGCAGCTACACCTTTTAGTTGATGAGAGAGTGTTTTTAATACAATTAAATCTTCTTGCTCAACCGAATTGTAAAGTTTATCTTTAAACTCTTTTGCTTGGGTTACAAAGTCGTTTACAAAATCCTCAATGTTTGCTATATCCATATCTAATATTTCAGCTGTTTTTTTGATATCAAAACCAAGTCCTGGTCTGATTGTATTAGTATCAAAAGGTATCTCTTCAGCTACTATTTTTTTCTTTTTATCTTCTATATCTAGGTCAATCTCTATTGCAACATCTGGTTCCCCAATTGCATCAAGTTGTTCTTGAGATAGTTCATCATCTAAAGATAAGTCATCATCAATCTCATAAGGATCCTCTATAATAGATTTTTTAATTGGTTTTATTTGAGTTGTATCTTCAACTTTTTCATCTTTATGTACTACAGTTACAGGGGTATCTCTTACTTGTAGTTCACTTGAAATCTCAAGTATTTCATTTGGAGATAAACTTCTTAGATTATTTAAGTTAATAGTATATGATTTTGAATTAGGTGAAGTGGTTAAATAGATAGTTTTAATATCTATAATACAATTAAAATTTTCCCCTTTTGCGTGGATAATAGCTTTACTAGCATTTTTATCCTCTTCGCAAAGTACAAAATCAATCCAGTGAACATGTTTAAAATTATGTATAAAACCTGGTGTCTTTACAAACAAATCAGCAAAATCAGCAGTCTCAGATTGTAAGTCTGCTAAATTAGAAAAACCTAATGATTTTAATACTTCCTCATCAATACCTATAAATTCTTTTTTATCATTATATATAATCATATTGTCTGTACCTTTAAATTTCTGAGCTTAAAATTTTTTCATATAGTGCTTCATTTTCTTTTATATTTTTTCGTGCAGGGGGACGCGCGCATGAGATAAACCCAGTAACTTTGTCATCTTTATCTTTTATTGGTAATACACTTAAATCAACCCAATAATATTCCCCAGTGCTTCTAAGGTTTTTGATTAAACCTGTCCATAATAGCCCATTATTAATGTTAGTCCATAATTTTTCAAACACTGCATTAGGCATATCAGGGTGACGTATAATTTCGTAAGTAGAGCCAATTAAGTCATCGCGGTTATATCCTGAAACATCACAAAAAACATCATTTACATATGTTATCTTTCCATCTAGGTCTGATTGAGATATCAATACCTCTTCTGTGTAGATATATTCTTCGTTAAGCGGTGTTATTTTATCCATTATAAAAACCTTTTATTACATTAAAAATAAATTTGATTATATAGTAACATATTTGTTAAAAAATAAAACTTATTTGTATATGTTTTTAATAATTTTTGCATCTTTTATATCTAAAACAATAGCAATTTCTTCAATATTAGTAGTTTTTAATGTCTCAAAAGTTCCAAAATGATTTAAAAGTTTTTTGATTTTAGCTTCAGAGATACCTTTTAAAGTGAGTAATTTACTTTCACTATCAAGTTTTAGCTTTGTTTTTTTGTGAAAATTTATAGCACATCTGTGCGCTTCATCTCTTAAATTTTGATAAAATTGAAGTCTTTTATCACTTGGTTTTAATCTGAAAATATTATCTTTAGTATAAAGATTATCGTTTGCTTTACCTTTTGCACGATGGGTTTTAGCATCAACTTTTTCTTTTGAGATAGCGATAACATCTAAATTTACACCGTTTGAGTCTAAAATATCGTGTGCAAGTTTTAATAGAGTGGCTCCACCATCTAATACCCATAAGTCAGGTGGTGGATTTTTAGCAAAACTTTCAACTCTTCTAGTTAATGTCTCACGCATTTGTGCGTATTCATCTTTCGCATCAAGATGGTAAAGTCTATATGAACTTTTATCATAAACTCCATCTTCATAAACTATCATAGCTCCAACTGTCGCCTTCCCAGCCATATGAGAGTTATCAAAACATTCAATTCTCGATGGTAATCTTTGTAATGTACATAACTCTTTTATCTCCATTAATAATTTTGTATTAATTGTTTTATTACCTCTTTGGAGTAACTCTTTTGCATTTAATAAGGCTAAAGTTATAAGTTGCTTTTTCTTCCCTTTTTTTGGAAAAACTATTTGTGCTTTTTTATCAAATAGTTTACTAAGGTGAGACTTAACTAAATCAATATCTTTAAAACTTTCTTCGAGTAAAATTGGAGCGATAATTGGTGGTTTTTTATCTCCATAAAACTCCATTAAAGTTCTTGAAATTACTTCATCTTTATCAAAACCACCATTTAAATTTACAAAATTATGGTTTGAAGATATAATTTTTCCATTACGCATAAATATTTTTAAAACTACTAAACGTTTTTCATCATGAGCAATTGTAAAAATATCATAGTCCTCATTTGTAGCAAAATCAATTTCACTTTTTATCTCACTTTTTGTAATCCTTTCTAGTCTATCTCGAATCTCCGCAGCTTCTTCAAAACGCATCTCTTCAGAATAAAACTCCATTTTTTCATTCAGTTTTTGAATCAATAGTTTTTTATTTTTAATCAGTGATGTTGCTAGATTTATCTCTTGTGTATATTTAGCTTCTGAAACTCGGAGTTCACATGGACCTAGGCATCTATCTATTTGATGATAGAGGCAAAGTTTTTTAGATTTTAAAGAGCCTTTTTTTTGAACTAATTTACAAATTTCATATATAGAGTTTAAAATATCTCTAGCACCTGTCTCTTATACACAT
>WFPU01000057.1 GCA_015487435.1 Sulfurimonas sp. | reverse complement strand
GGAGATGTGTATAAGAGACAGAATCAGAAATATAGAGCAATTGGTTATGTTGAGAGTAGAGATAAGTATCAAAGTACAGCAAAAAAATTAATTTGTGAAGAAGCATATAAAAAAGGGGCTAATGCGATTATAAATTTAAATTTACAAACAGAATCTAAAGTTGTGTCAAATGGAGGTTCTGATACTGCAAAGTTAAATAAAAATCTTTTAGATAATGGTTATACTTTAAAGCAACAGCAACAACAAATATCATCCAAAACAATATACATATATACAGGAACAGCAGTATATATAGAAGATGACTAAATCTCTTTGATTGTCGGATTCTTCCAATTAATCTTGATAGTATCTATTGATTTAATATCATCAATTATTTTCTCTAAATCTTCCAGAGAAATATTTTCCACTGTTGTTGGTTCTTCTTTAACTATTGGATTTTTCCAATTTATTTTTATTGTATCTACTATTCTGATATTATCAATTATCTTGTCTAAATCTTCAAGTGTTATACTTTCTTTTATCATTTTTTATCCTGTAAATTTTTTATAGTTTATTGTAAAAAGTTTTGATTTGCTATTAAAAAGTGTTTACTTTTTAATGTATTTTTATTTAAGTTTTGATTGTGATTAACATAATGCGGGTTCTCGTGATTGTTTGCTTAAAGGGACGTGCTGTAAGGGATTTTATGAGTTGCGAAGTAGTTTAGCACTACTACTTTAAGTTTCTGTGGCTTAAATGAGTTCGTTTTTACTCTTTTTTCTTAAGAAAAGTAGTTATTTTAGAGGGTTTGGAGTCGAAACTTAATTAAGTTTCGTGGGAGTTTTAAATTCTTAAGCCAGTTTTTTTGTAATCTCTATATCTTGTTTTAGAATAGAGTTTATTAGTTGATTAAGAGAAAAGCTTTTTGCTCTCATTTTATCCATAAAAAATGTTCTCACATCTTTGTCCAGGTATATTGGTATTTCTAATTCCTCAATAGGTCTATAAAACTTCCCTTGTTCTGCATTTGTAAAGTCATATTCTTTTTTCATAATTTACCCCTTTGTTTGTAGGTTTTTTCTTCATATTTTGTTGCTTTTCTGGCACTTATTATTCTTACAGTTTCTTCATTTTCGCAGTTTCTAAAAGTATGAACAACAAGCAGGATCATCTCATTATTAGATTTTCCAAGAATAACCCATCTGTCTTCCTGGTGAGAATGTTCATCATCAAACATGCTTAGCGAAAATTGATCTGCAAAAACATATGCAGCTTGCTCAAAAGTAACACCATGCTTTTTAATATTTATTGCTTCTTTGTTTGGGTCCCATTCAAATTTCATAATAAATTATACCCTATTTCTTACTTTTTTTCTTTTTCTTAGGTTTTGGTAGATAAAGGGCTTTCATTTCATTGACATAGGACATAGCTAGTTCTAGCTTTTGGTCTTGTGCTTTATCAAGTTTTTCTTCGAGTTTTTCAATTCTTTTGAGTAATTTTTTGACCAATTTTTGACAGTCATCTTTTTTACTACTGTTTGACACCTCTTTATCTTCGTCAATTACGAATAAAACTCCGTTTTCTTCGATACTATTAAGTAAACCTTTTTTGACTTGATTGTAAACTGTTTGTCTAGTAATTTGATACTTTTTTGCATATTCATTGACAGTTATTTTACTCATTTTTTATACCCCAATTCTATTAAATATTTTTTGGCTGTATTACGGCTCACTCTTGCATCTCGAGCAACATTAGCTATGTTTATTTTTTCTTGCATGAACTCTAGCCCAGCTATTGCTTTTTGTATTTTTGCTTTTGTCTTTTCTGCATTCTTTTTAGCAGCATTTATTCCTGCTTCTTGTCTGCTCATTCCTAATCCTTTTCGTGATGGTATCGTCCAATCTCGCTTATCGTACCATTCCCAGATACTTCGGCATTTTGCTTTTAGTGTGCTTTTGTCTTTTGCTCGGTCAATAAAACGAGCAAAGGCAAAAGACTCAATCAAAGAGTATGCTATGAGGTTTCCCTCTCCAGACTCTTTGATTAAATCTTCTGTATATAGTTTTATAGCCCAAAAGATATTATCTTGACCTACATCGACACTCTCATAGTTTTTGTGTCTCACGACACTTTTTAAGCCTTGAAAATAAGATAGTTCTATGCCATCATCTTCAGAACTCATCACTTCTGTTTTTAAAACTTGCATAGACAGAGTAAATCGTGCGAGAATGTCATTTAGGTATGCAATACCTCTCTTGGTATGAAAAAAGCCGTTTATGGTGTATTCTATGGTGTATGTATCGCCATTTCGTGTGTAGTGATGCGGTAAAGGTAGCGAATAGTCGAATATTTCGCTTCCGTCACCTCGTATCGTTATTGATATTTTTGTGTTTTTTTTGTATAATTCCATTAATGTTACAAACCCTAGGATTGCCGTCCTATAATGGGTTTGTAGCCCCTTCATTGTAATTTATCCCACTATAATATTGTTATCAGAATAGGAAAACAACCTACTTCATGGGTTTTGCTGTCAAAAATTATACCACAAAAATAGTCAAAATAGTAACTGTTTTGAACACTTTTTAAAAATAGTCAAAATAGTTGTACTAAGGGGTGTTAGTAAAAGCCGACCTTTGGAGGCATACCTTTTGGTCCCCGCAGGGGTATGGTGAAGCCATTAAAAAGATAGGTTTTAACCTATTTAATATTCTAACTTTTCAGCAATCCAAGATTTTAAACTCAGGGTCACATTCTAGCGTAGCGAATGGGAGCAGACAACCGATAGGGCGATAGGTCGTTCAGAGATATGGCCCTCCCCGAAGTGTCACGCCCAAAAAGCGTGTAAGCGTAGGGGAAAAAGTGGCGGTAGTCGTTCCCTCATTTTTGTTTTTTGTGGAGTATGGTATAATGTGTTAAGCAGTTTAAAGTGTATGTAGCAAAGTTAACCAAGTCCTACAGACTTGATACATTTCGGCTACGCCTACATTTTAACTTTGTTGGGAAAATTCCCAAACCCTTTTTTACAATCGAGGTGCAAAATATGAGCGAACAAAAAACAAAACTCAAGCAAGTAAAAGTTTATTTTTCCGAGTCCGATTTTTTAAAGTTGAAAGAAGAAGCAACTCAAAAAAATATTTCAATGGCTGAACTCGTCCGCCAAAAAATGCAGACTAAAATTCCAAATGCACCAGCTCCTAAAAAATCAAAAAAAAGTTATCGGGCTACTGATCCGAAACTTTTGTTTGAGCTGAACAAGATAGGAAACAATCTCAACCAAATCGCAAAAAAGCTCAACTCAAATAATGAGCTCGAGTCAAAAGCTATTTTTGAAATCTATGAAAAAGTAATGAGTTTAGTATGACTATCAAGTTTCAAGCAAGTGGAAGCGGTAAAGGTTACGGCGACTATGTTTTAAGGGAACACAAAAAATTAAGCAAAGCAGAACGAGAGAAAATCACGGAACTAGCTGGAGATATGGAGTTAGGCGATGAAATAGTTAAGAGCTCCAACTATAAAGACAATGCTTTTAATATCATTCTAGGTTTTAAGGGGAGTATCTCAAAGACCAAAGCTAAGGCAGTTTTGGAAGATTTTGAAAAGCTTTTTATGTACGGCTTTTCAAAGGAAGAATATCATCTTAATGCAGTGCTGCATCAAGATGCTGAACATCATCATATACACATCAGAATACCGAAAAAAAATCTTCTAACAGATACGACACTTCGCCTATATATGGACAGTGTGGACAGATATAGAGTTAATCTCATACGAGATTATCTCGAGGAAAAACACGACCTCGAGAGAGTACAGGACAACTTTAAAATAGTACAGGATAAAACCAAAGAGCAGATAATCCAAGAGCACAGGACAGAACGAGGACAAGAGCCTTTTGATTTTTCCAAGAAAAAAGGGAGAGATAAAGCCCAAAACTATATAGTAGATTATATAGAAGAAGCACACGAAGCGGGGCTTATTAATAATATTAATGATGTCAAAAGTCTCGTAGAAGATTTAGACCTCGAATATGTAAGAAGTGGACACGACTTTAAAACAGATACTTACTATCTTACATTCAAAAACGACACGGGAAAGCTAAGTTTAAAAGGAGAGTTATTTAATGAGCGATTTTACACAGAATTTAAAAGAGAAGATAGAGAGAAGCAAATTAAAGGTAATACAAACACAAGAAGAGCAGAACGAGGAGCTCATAAAACTCTTCAAGAGCTCGAGAGAGCACTTAAAAGAAGCCTTGACAAAAGATACAAAGAGATTGAGAAAAGGTATGACAAATCTCGCAGAAGAGCTCGAGAACGCAATAGAGAGATACAAAGAAGAGAACGAGGAACTTATCAAGA
Organism: Sulfurimonas sp.; assembly: GCA_015487435.1. Lineage (GTDB taxonomy): Bacteria > Campylobacterota > Campylobacteria > Campylobacterales > Sulfurimonadaceae > Sulfurimonas. Next base: position 960 of record WFPU01000057.1, on the reverse strand, counting down.
ACGAAAGAGCGGAGAGCAACAGCAGATACACAATGATAATAATGCTATTAATCGCAATAATGGGGATAATGGCATATCCTCTAGTAAAAGGGTATCTCAACCTAGACGAGAACTGGCTCGTACCAAAAGAGAACAGATACGAAAAAAACGGGGAAAAGTATATAGTCATACCAGAAAAAGATATACAGATTACGAAAGACAGGAGTATCTATTATATACAAATCAACGACACGAAAAAAGGGGAGTAAATGGAGCTTTTAGAGAGACAGATAGAAATAACGGAGAGAATAAAGAGGGAGGCAGAAGAGAGAGAACGAGCTCTTATGAACGCTTTAGAGAAGCAAGAGAGAGTCTTTATGAGCAAGCTCAATCAGTTATGCGAGACAGAGCAAACAGACGAGGAGCTCGAGAACAATATCAAGGAGCGATTGACAGCGTTAGAGATGGACTTAACGAACTTCAAGATACAATACGAAAAGGACTTTCAACAGTTGTTGAACAATCAAGAGATTTTATCTCAACAACTAAAGAGCTTACAAGAGCTATTGAGCAGAAGATAGCACGTGAAAATTATCAAGAGCCCGAGCAAAGTGGATGGAATCCTGGATTGAATTGAAATTTTGTTGTTGTAGTTTATTTTGGATACAGAATATAAAAGTTCTATAAAATTTATTAAGAAAGATTAGATAAAATATTTTTTAAAAAGGAGAATATATGGGCTTTATAGTTTCTTTAGGAATAGTAATTCTTGTTTTTGTAATGATTAAAAATTCTAAAGAGAATAGAAGTAAAAAAAGACAAGAAAGGCAAGAAAAAAATAAAGAGCGATTATCACAAAAAATAAAACGAGATAAAGAGCTTGATGAAATAGAAACAAATATACAATTATTTAATATTTCAGAAATTAATCAGAAATATAGAGCAATTGGTTATGTTGAGAGTAGAGATAAGTATCAAAGT
>WFPU01000056.1 GCA_015487435.1 Sulfurimonas sp. | reverse complement strand
GGTTGAATGTTTGAATTAAATAATAAAAATAATATAACAAACTTTACCGGCAAAACATGTTAGCGTTAAGTATAAAACAAAATTTTAAGGAGTTAAATGGATAAATAATAATTACTAAAAAATACAGATGAAGATCCTTAATTAAGGTATTGTATTTCCTTATATATTTTATGATGAATGTTTTTACATTGAGTATATAAGTACAAAATAAATAGCATATATTCTCCTATCCTTGCTAAATAATTTTAATATCATTAGGCTTGAGAGTTTGCAAGCCTAATAAAATTTTTCACAATTATATTAAACCCAAAGCTCTTAAATTACACTTATATATCCAAAATAAATCTATAAAATGTTAAAATACGATCAAAGGAATTATAGATGGAAGCAGTAGCAATAATCAGTATAGCGAGTGTGCTACTTTGGTTTATTATAGGTGCTAAAAACCAAGCTAGTTCAAGCATGTTTTTCAAAAAAGAACTTGATGATGAAGATAAAAAATAATCCTACTGTAAGCCATTTAGAGTAAAATAACAAAATAATTTTACATAAGGCAAAATATTGAGCATCTACAGAGAATATGACATTCGTGGAATCTATGAAAAAGAGTTAAATGAGCAAAGTGTAGTCCGTATAGGCTACACACTTGCAAATAAAATAAAGGGCGAATATGTAGCAGTTGGTTACGATGCTAGAAGTCATTCCCCTATCCTTTTTGAGTATCTTGTAGCTGGGCTTAATGCTGGTGGTAAAAAAGTTCTTGGTATGGGTTTAGTTCCAACCCCCGTAAACTACTTTACAAACTATCAAGAGTGGAACGGTATAACTCCATCAGCTTCTGTAATGATTACTGGTTCACACAATCCAAGTCAATACAATGGTTTTAAAATCACAGTAGATAAAGCACCTTTTTTTAGTGAAGAGATCTATGCGCTTGGAGATGAGTGTGAAGCTATGGACTACATTCCAAAAGCTGAAAAAAGAGAAGTAATTGAGATAGATGCAGTTACTCGTTATGTTGATTTTATAGTAAATGAATTCCAACATCTAAAAGATATGCCAACAAAAATAGCTTATGATTGTGGAAATGGTGTAGCTGGTGTTGTTACAGAAGATATCTTTTCTCGCTTAAAGCTTAAAACTACTGGTCTTTATGTTGAGCCTGATGGAAGTTTTCCAAATCATCATCCAGACCCATCAGAAGAGCACAATCTAGAAGATGTAAAAAAACTTTTAGCAAATGGTAATGATATAGCTTTTGCTTATGATGGTGACGCAGATCGTATTGCAGTTATTACTCATGAAAATAATATTAAGGGCGATATGATGGCTCTTTTGTATTCTATGAAGATGGATAAACCTACTGTTATCGGTGAAGTTAAATGTTCTCAAGTTATGTATGATGAACTTGAGCGTCGTGGTTGCAAGGCTATTATGTATAAAACAGGTCACTCAAATTTAAAAGTAAAGATGAAAGAGACAGATGCAGATTTAGCTTGTGAAGTTAGTGGGCATATATTTTTTAAAAATCGTTACTTTGGTTATGATGATGCAATCTATGCAACTCTCAGAATGTTAGAGTTAGTTCATGATGGAATTGATTTAGATGCTGAGTTAGCAAAACTACCACAAGTTTTCTCAACTGAGGAGATAAAAGTAAAAACTTCAGAAAGTGAAAAATTTAAAATTATCGACAAAGTTAAAGAACTTTTACTTCACCCACCTGCATCTTTTCCAACTATAAAAGATATTATAGATGTGGATGGTGTCCGTATAAACTTCGAGCATGGTTGGGGGTTAGTAAGAGCTTCTAACACAACTCCTGTTTTGGTAACTCGTTTTGAGTCAACTTCACAAGAAAATGCAAAAGTTTATGAAAAAGCAATTAACAACCTCATACAAAAAGCAAAAAGACTACTTCATTAAAAAATCTTTTAATAAAGGTTCTTTACGAGACTGATCTGAACTCTTTGATAAATCAAACAGTTCTTGATTTGCATCTACATGACAATCTACACATGTTTGGATAATATCATGTTCACGAATATCTGCCTTATCTATTTTTTCCATCGGATGACACCCAAAACAATCATCACCACATTGCGCCATAGTATTTGGTTCAGCTGAATGACACTTTATACAAGTTAGCATAGGCTTGTGTCTTAAATCTGTCTCTATTGTAGGGACAAGTTTTGGATGACATGTAAGGCAATCGCCTGTACATGCTAAAAGTGAAAATGAAAAAATGAATAATGTTAATAAATATTTCATAAAGAAATTATATCCATTAAAAACTATGAGATAGTAACTTCTATCTCAGAATTTTTTATATCAAATTTAACTTTTGAACCATCACTTATAGTTCCTTTTAAAATCAAATCAGCTAATCTGTCTTCAACTATCTCATAAAGAGCACGCTTAAGAGGTCTAGCTCCATAAACTGGATCAAATCCAGCTTCTGCTATGTAAGATTTAGCATCTTCGGTTAAAGTAAGTTCTATATCACGCTCACTCACTTTTTTAGCTATATCACGGAAGAATATATCCACAATGCTTTTTATATTATCTTGATTCAATTCATTAAATTTTACAATTTCATCAAGTCGGTTGATAAACTCTGGCTTAAACATCACTTTTACATCTTCTTCAGCTACATTTGAAGTTAAGATGATTATAGTATTTGTAAAATTAACAGTAACACCTTTGTTATCAGTTAATCGTCCATCATCTAAAACTTGAAGTAAAATATTAAAAACATCAGAATGAGCTTTTTCTACTTCATCAAAAAGTATTACACTATAAGGTTTACGTCTTACAGCTTCTGTAAGTTGCCCACCCTCTTCATATCCGACATATCCAGGAGCAGCCCCTACAAGACGAGAAACAGAAGCTTTTTCCATATACTCACTCATATCTATTCTTATCATTGCATCTTCAGAATCAAACAAAAATTTTGCTAAAGCTTTAGCTGTTTGAGTCTTACCAACACCAGTTGGACCTAAAAATAAAAAACTGCCAATTGGACGATTACTATCACTTAATCCTGCCTTATTTCTCTTAATAGCACGACTCACGGCGAATATTGCTTCATGTTGTCCAACTACTTCTTTTTCTAACTCTTCTTGAACATGTAGTACTTTTTCTTTTTCACTCTCAAGCATCTTGTTTACAGGGATATTTGTCCATCTTGAGATTATACTAGCAATTGATTCTTCATCAACACTATTTTTAAGTAATGTTCCCTCGGCTTGAAGTTTACTCCACGACTCATTTATCTTTTTTTCCTCTTCAAGGAGTGCTGGAATTTCGCCATACTCAATCTCAGCTGCACGATTAAAATCAGATGATGCTTTTGCAGTTGCTGCTTCTCTTCTTTTTGATTCTATATCAGCTTTTATTGATGATATTCTATCAAATACATCTTTTTCAGTTGCAAATTTTGATTCTAAGTCGCGAACTTCTTCCTCTACATCTGCTAACTCTTTTTTTATCTCCTCTAGACGCTTCTCATTAGCTGGAGTTTTCTCCATCTTTAAAGCTTCTCTCTCAACTTGCAGTTCTGAACTTTTTCTTTTTGCTGCACTTAAAACATTAGGTTCTGATTCTATTTGCATCTTAAGCTCAGCAGCTGCTTCATCTATAAGATCAATCGCTTTATCTGGTAAAAATCTATCTGCAATATATCTATCTGATAGTTTTGCAGCAGCAACAAGCGCACCATCTGTGATAATTACATTATGATGTGTCTCTAAACGCTCTTTTATCCCACGAAGAATTTGCAAAGACTGATTTACTGTAGGCTCATCAAGGTTTATGGGTAAAAATCTTCTTTGAAGCGCTGCGTCTTTTTCAAAATACTTTCTATATTCTTTTAGTGTAGTAGCACCAATAGTATGAAGTTCCCCTCTTGCTAAGGCTGGTTTTAAGATGTTTGCCGCATCCATACTTCCCTCACTAGCTCCTGCTCCTACAATTGTGTGAATCTCATCAATAAATAAAATAATATTCCCACTTTGTTTTACTTCATCTATTACAGCTTTTAATCTATCTTCAAACTCTCCACGATATTTAGCACCAGCTATCAAAGCACTCATATCAAGAGCTATTAATTTTTTGTTTTGTAGTGATGTTGGAACTTCATTGTTTGCAATACGCTGTGCAAGACCTTCAACTAATGCTGTTTTACCGACACCAGGTTCACCAAGAAGCATAGGGTTATTTTTTGTTTTACGTATAAGTATCTGCATCATACGAGTTATCTCTTCATCACGGCCAATTACAGGAGATAGTTTTCCATCATGAGCCTCTGCTGTTAAATCAACACCATATTTTTCCAGTGATTCATGTATCTCATCTGCACTTTGAGAATCAACCTTTGCACCACCACGAGATGCCTCTATATTTTTAGCCAACTCATTTATATCTATATATTTTTTTAAAATTGAATTAAAAGGTTCACTTTTTAAATTTGCTAAGATATAAGTATCTACTGCCAAAAAAGAATCCCCATTTTTTGTCATTAAGCCAGCAGCACTCTCTATAGTTTGCATGAAAGAGCGTGATAATTTTATGTTTTCTTTTGAAACTGATGATGATTTTGGAAGTTTTTCACTTATACTTTTAACATCTAGCTCTATTGCCGTTTTATCTATATTCATTTTATTAAACATCTGGTTTAGCACTGAATTAGAGTTTGTTAAAAGCGCCCACAAAAAATGTATAGCTTCAACTTCATTGTTTTTGTTGTGTAAGGCAAGAGATAGTGCTGATTCAATCGCCTCTGTCATATTATGTGTTAGTTTTTCAAATATATTTTGTTTCATCATTTAATCCTTTATTAGTTATAAAAACATTATAGCAAGTTGAGTCTATATTTGTCAAGTTTTTTTAGTCAACCTCTATTATGTCAAATTTTACTAAATTACTGTATAATCCGCTAATTTTATATTATTACTTTATTAGGATTTTTTTATGTCAAGTGTATTAGAAGCTTTAAAATCTCGTTCATCAAAAAGAGCATACTTACCAAAACCGGTACCACAAGATATTCAAGAACAAATTCTTGAAGCTGCTGGGATGACTCCAAGCGGAGCAAATATGCAACCATGGGTAACTTACGCTGTAAGTGACGTGGATACACTTAAAAAAGTAGGTGATGCTATTATCCAAAAGATGGATGCTGGTATTATGAATGATCAATTTATACAATACTACCCAGTTAATTGGGTAAATCCTTATAAAAAAAGGCGTATTATAACTGGATCTGGACTATATAAACTACTTGAAGTTGATAGAAAAGATAATGAAACTCGTATTGAGATGTGGAAAGATAATTTTAGATGGTTTGGAGCTCAAACTGTGTTTTTTGTATTTACGGATAAAGCAAATATTGATGGTGCGGAGGGTGTGCTTATCGATTGTGGCGCGTATATGCAAAGTATAATGCTTGCGGCTCGTGAATTTGATTTAGATACTTGTCCACAAGGTTCTACTACTGAATTTGGTCAAGTGGTTGCAAAAGCTCTTAATGTTCCTGATAATCTTGCTCTTTTATATAGTATAGTAATTGGTTATTCTGATAAAAATGCTAAAATAAATACTTACCAACCTCAAAGGGTTGCACTAAAAGATACAGTTACTTTTGTCTAGATTCCAAATCAAGTTGCAATGACGAAAAACAGGATGTAAAAGTTTTATTTAACTTAAGGCAATACTTATAGTAAATGGCATCGTTTATATCGTTTTAGCATACTTTCATTTCCACTAACACCGCCACTATGTATATACATAATTTTTTCATCAGTTTGCTCCAATAGACATTCCCACATCCCTGGAGAATAGACCATATCAAATTCAATTCCACTAGAGAGAGTTTTTTTATATATATCCAGAAAATTTGGATATGGCTTTGCAAAATGATACTTTTTTTTAGGTTTTAAAATAACTAAATTATCAGGAATATTTGCCAAAGCTGACATCTGCTCTTTTAAATAATGCACATCACCTACACATGGCGTAGTATATACTTCATACTCAGGTAAAGCCAAAGCTAAAAACAAAGCAGTAGTCCCTGTTCCTGATGGTGTGGCTAAAGCTTTAACATCAGGATTTTGTTCACGAATTTCTCGTGCCAATACATCCAAACCATCTTTTGCATCTACTATAGCTCCCCCTTGGTCTATTAAAAATATTTTTTTATCAAGATTAAATTGCAACTCATTAATAGTATCTCTATATTTATTGTGTGGTATTTGGATATGTTTCATCCCTAATTTTTTTGCTAGATATAAATTTCCTGTATTTAATTCTTCTTGAGTTTTAGATATCTCTTTTGAGTAATAAATATATTCCCAACCTTTTTGTTTACACATAGCTGAAATTGAGAGCATTGCGTTTGATTGAGTTCCGCCATAAGATATAATTTTATTAAAAGTTGATTTTGGAGTTATTAGGAGTGGGTATAGTTTACGAAATTTATTGCCAGTTAGATATTTATCTACTAAGTCATCGCGTTTTATAGGAAACTCCCTACCTTCTAAGACTATGCTAGAGATAGGAGTTGGTGTCATTATTGTTTAATTGTTGCTTTATCTTTAAGAGCAAGCATCTTTTTTTGCATAACAGATTTGAATTTTTCCATTTGGAGACGTTGTTGTATAAATGATTTCACCTCAGTAAATGATCTTGTTTTAGGTGCTTTTTTGTCTTCTAAGTAGATTAAGTGATAACCAAATTGAGTTTTAATAGGGTTACTAACACTACCAACTTTCATAGAAAAAACTTCATTATCAAACTCTGGCACCATTTGACCTTGAGCAAAATAACCTAAATCACCACCTTCTACTCCACTAGGTCCAGTTGAGTGTGCTTTTGCAAGTTCAATGAATTTAGATTTTAAAGCATTACCCTTAAGAGATTTTAACTGAGCTAACAATCTCTTAGCTTCATCTTCTTCTTTAACTAAGATATGTCTAGCGTGAACAGATTCTTTTTCATTAAATTCATCTTTATTTTCATCATAATACTTTTTTAACTCTTTTGATGATATTTTTACTTTATCTAATTGTTGTTTTTGCCAAACTTGAATAGCTAATTCTTTTTTTATTCTCTTTTGAATTTTTGCATACTCATCTTTAAATTCTTTAGAATTCATAACTCCAGTTTTTACAGCATCACCATAAATCAACTCTTTTGCTACAAGTTGTTCTAAAACCTGCATTCTTAGTTGTTGTTGTTTTTCTTGTGGAACTTGGTTAAATCTACCTTGAGTTGCTTGCATTAATTCTGCTTCAACATCTTGTTGAGTTATAACTTTTCCATTTACCGTTACAAGTGTGTTTGCTGTTACTAGTGTTGTAATAATAGCAAGTGATGATACAACTTTTGTTATTAATTTCATATAGAGTCCTGTTTTTTTAAATATATAAATTTTAGTACTTTTATATTAACCATTAATAAACAAGATATAATTTCGCATGAAAAAAGCCACAAAAGTTGAGATAAAAGAGATTCATCAAAGATTTATAGATAGGTATAGTGATGCTGTAACTGAGCTAAACTATAAAAATGCGTATGAGCTTGTAGTAGCTGTGTCCCTCTCAGCGCAATGCACTGACAAACGTGTAAATGTTATAACACCTGCATTTTTTGAAACTTTTCCAACTCCACATTCGTTAAGTGAAGCCGATATAGAGGATGTTAAAAAACTCATAAGCAGTTGTTCATTTTTTAATAACAAAGCAAAAAATCTTTTGGCAATGGCTTCAAGAGTGGTAGAAGTTTATGATGGTGAAATTCCCATGAATGAAAAAGATTTACAATCACTTGGTGGAGTTGGACAAAAAACTGCAAATGTTGTGATGATAGAATACACAGGAGCAAATTTAATGGCTGTTGACACTCATGTTTTTCGTGTATCACACCGTTTAGGTTTGAGTGATGATAAAACTGCAATTGCCACAGAAGCTACACTTGTTAGAAAATTTAAAAATAACCTCCATGCTCTTCATCAAGGGATGGTACTTTTTGGTCGCTATATCTGTAAAGCTAAAAACCCAAAATGTGAAGAGTGTTTTCTAACAGAGTTTTGTAAAACAACAAAGAGCTTTAAGGTATGATATTTGCTTACTTTACTAACATGAAAAGAATTTTATTAATCACTACACTTTTTTTTGTATCTTTACACTTTAGTGGATGTGTAAACAAACACGGTATCTCAGCAAAATATTATTCAGATTGCCAAGAGTATTATGACATGCAAGGTTATTACCATAAAAAATGTGGCGATGATGATATAGTTACATATAAAGCTATTGGTAAACTTTTTGAAGAAGAAGAAAGTAAACCAGAAAGTAATGTTCGGTGATGTCTTTATCTCAAATGCTAGGAATATTTTGGTAAAGAAATTAGACCAACGTCCCAGCCAACCTCTGATAAATCTCTGAACTCTCTAACAATTCAGTATGATTTCCGCATGCTACAACTACACCTTTTTGCATAACTAATATTTTATCTGCATGCTCAATTGTACTAAGTCTATGTGCGATTGTGATGGTTATTTTATCTTTTGTATATTCATTTAATGCGGCTTGTATTCGCTTTTCACTCTCATTATCCAAAGCTGAAGTTGCCTCATCAAAAAGTATAAGAGATGAGTGTTTGTATATAGCTCTTGCTATTGCCACACGCTGACGTTGTCCACCTGAGAGGTTTGCACCAAACTCTTCCATCTGAGTATTTATTCCATCATCAAGCTCATTCACAAAACTACTAGCATCTGCTAAAGAAAGAGCTTCTAAAACTCTATTTTCGTCTATATCTTGTCCATAAGCAACATTTGCTGCAAGTGAATCTTGAAAAATATAAATTCTCTGACTTACAAGTGAAATATGATGTTTTAAAGAGGTGTTTTCATAATTTTTTATATTTATTCCGTTGATTAAAATCTCTCCACTATCAGCATCATAAAAACGAAGAAGCATATTTATAAAAGTAGATTTACCACCACCACTATCACCAACAAGCGCTATATTTTCTCCACTTTTTATCTCTACATTTACATCATTTAAAGCATAGTTATCATCATGTTTTAATTTTACGTTTTTAAATTCTACTTTATTGATATCCTCATCTAATTTTTTTGTACCATTACTAATCAAACTTTTTGTATCTAAAATTTTAAAAAGTCGCTCACTAGCGGCTACTGCATCTTGAATTTTTGCATAGATTGCACCAATACGACGAATAGGTTGAAATACTAATCCAACTGCAGTTAAAAATGCCGTAAACTCACCTACAGTCATATTGCCATCATAAACTTCACGACCACCAACAAAAATAACGCCAGCTAAACCGGCAGCTCCAATAACTTCCATCATTGGCGAAACTATATCTCCAACATAAACTGATTTCATATTTATTTTAAAAAATTGCCAGTTGTCTTTTGAAAAACGATCCATCTCAAATTTTTCTGTTGCGTTTGCTTTTATTATTTCACTATTATTAAATACTTCAGTAAGTCTCGTCATGACATCAGCATTTTTTTCTTGTGAACGATGAGAATATTTTTTAAGTTTTCTAGCTATTAAAATCAGTGGATAAATTACAATAGGAACAAGAACTAAAGAGTAAAATGCAAGCATTGGATTTAGATATATCACATATCCTATAAGTGCTATTACAGTTAAAATTTCTCTAAAAAATTCAGGGAGCATATTTGCAACAAAGTACTGAATTCTAGTAATGTCATTTGTAACACGTGACATCAGCTCTCCACTTCTATTTACATATAAAAAAGCCATATCTAATGAGATTATTTTTTCAAGAATAATCTCACGAAAACGAGTGATTATGTGAAATCCAATATATGTCATATAGACTGATTGGATATATCTTCCTACTGCTTTAATAATGTAAATTAGGATTAAACCTATTGGAATAAGGTACAACATCTCCTCTTTTTTATTTATGAACATCTCATCCATCAAAGGTTTCATAATGTGAGCTGTAGCTGTAGTAGCACTAACTGTAAATAATATACCAATTACTACATAAAAATATTGTAATTTATATTCTTTTATATACGGAAGATATCTAAGTAGAATTTTTTTCATTAATTATTATTTATCTAGCTTATTTAAAGTGCTGTTTTCACCCATACTTCTAGGCTTATAATTCATTAAAAAATCACCTTTTTCTTTTCCATCAGAAAAACTACTTCTATAACCAAGCCCCTCTACAATAAATCTAGTTTTAGCTCTTGCGTCTTTATTACTCCAATTTTCATACTCTATTCTATAAAGTGCGCTATACATTTGAGCACGCCCTGTTCCATGATAGCAGTGAATTAGAACTGGGTAGCTAGCTTCATCATCTAATACTTTAAAAAATTTAGTTAATGTTTGCTTAGATGGAACTTGATTTGATGGTATATTGATATGTTTAATGTTTAAATTATTTTTTTCATTTATAGCATTAATATTATCATTTTCTATATCAATATCATCTTGTTGACCAGGGTTTAATTGATCTTTTGTTACTGGATTCATTAAATCAATCACAGTTTTAATATTGTGTCCAACTAATATACTCTCTAATTTGTCTCTATCTTTAATAAATCCGGATTTATAAACTTTATTTTCACTTATCTCTGTAAAGACATAATTAAAATGGGTAAACCAAACATAATATGCTCCAATTGCTAAAATAACGACACCAAATAGTTTCAAAATATTTTTAATCAACAGATATACCTTATAGTTTTTTTTAAATGATTATATCCAAAAACTGATATAATATGGTTAATAAAACAATTAGTAGGTTATAATAGATGACACAAAAATCTGTTCTTATAATTAGATGTGGAGCCCTTGGAGATTTAGTATATTCTACTAGCGTTATTGATGCTTTGAAGCTAGAATATGGTGAAAATACAATAATTGACTTTGTATGTACACCTGGTACTGCAGGAATTTTTAGTAATGATAAAAGGATAAATAAAGTCTTTCATTTAAGGCATAAAAAAACTCCTATTTTTTTAAGTTCACAAAAAAAAGAAATAATAAAATACTCTAAAAAAAATCCTTATGATTTATTGATTAACTTTGAATTTGGAAAGCAGTTTAAAAGTTTATTAAAAAATATAAAATCAAAGAATAAAATCGGTGCACAACTTCAAGATATAAACATCCCCACAAATTTTAAACATATGGTTGATATTAATAGGTATATATTTAAAGATGCCGTAAGTCAAAATGTATTTGATAGAAGTTTTCCTAAACTAATTGGTACACCAATTGATAAAATTAATACTAAATTTAATTTAGAAAAAAAGTTTATTGTTATCAGCCCAAGCAATTCTCATCAAAAACGAAATATTTTGAATTATAGAGCATGGGAAAACGATAAATGGATAGAGTTGATTAAAGAACTTGATAAAGAGATTCAAGTTGTTATTATAGGAAATAAAAAAGAAGATGATTTTTTTGATAAACTAAAACCATATCCTATAAATGTTATTGATTTGGTTGCAAAAACATCACTTAGTGAACTAATAGGAGTAATAGATGGAGCGGTTGGAGTAGTATCTACTGATACTGGCACAGCACATATTGCTTCAGCAGTAAACACTCAAACATTTACTTTAATTGGACCAACTCCATCTAATCAAACTGGTCCATATAAGACATCATTAAATAAAGTAAACATAATTAGTGCAAATTTAGAATGTAGTCCTTGTTATAAAACAGTGATTATGAAAAACTGTAAAGATAATATTTGTATGAAACAAATAACTACAGAAATGGTCTATAACAGTATAAAATCAGCAGATATATTGTAAAATCATTATAATATTTTAAATGATTAGAATAGGAGCAAGTGATTGGGTATTGAAAAAAACTTAACGATTACTATTATTATATCTGTATATAAAAATATAAAAGCTCTAGAACTAGTTTTAGATTCAATACTTAATCAATCGGTTCAAGTTAATGAAATAATAGTTTCAGAGGATGGTAAATCAGTAGAGATGCAAGAATTTATTTCTGCTACTAATATAAAAAAATTAATTCATTTAACACAAGAAGATTTAGGATGGAGAAAAAATATAGCATTAAATAATTCTATAAAAAAATCTTCTAGTGAATATCTAATATTTATAGATGGAGATGTAGTTCTACATAAAAGATTTGTTGAAGGTCATCTTTATTGTTCCAAACCAAAGCGAGTTTGTGCAGGAAAGAGGGTTGAACTAGGATCTGAATATTCTCAAAAATTATATGACAAACAATTAACAATTGATAAATTATCAAATAGTTTTATAAGAAGAATAATTTCATTACATAAAGATAAAGTAAGAC
>WFPU01000055.1 GCA_015487435.1 Sulfurimonas sp. | reverse complement strand
TTAATATAGGAAATAAAAAAGAGTATTTTAGCCCAATCTCAAAACCACCAAGGGTGGAGAATGAGAATAAGCCAGATGAAGAGTTATTGTTTTAAATAGCTTCTGTTTAAAGCACAAAAAAGTGCTTTGATTGAGGCTGTAGCTATATCGTTATCAGTCCCCACTCCAAAGGTAGATTTATTATCGTGACTAATTTCAATATATGCCACAGCTTTTGCACTACTTTTATCACCACATGAATGTTCAGAGTATGATTTTATAGCAAAATCCATAGGAAAATCTTTGTTTAATGCTTTTTTACAGGCATCAATTGGACCATTCCCTTCCCCCTCACTTGTAATCTCTTTTGAATTATAAGTGTATTTTAGTTTACATTTTGAGATACTATTTTTTGAACTCAGTATAAAATCAATTAAACTTAGTTTTTCACTTATATTAAAATAGTTCTCTTTAAATACCTCTAAAATCTCATCAGCACTTAATTCAACACCTTTTTCATCACTTTTTGCTTGGACAAGTTTTCCAACTTCTGGATGCATTGGTTTTGGAAGTATAAAACCAAAGTTTTCTTCAAGTATATAGGCTACCCCACCTTTTCCAGATTGAGAGTTTATTCGTATGATACTCTCATATGTACGACCAACATCAAGTGGATCTATTGGTAAGTATGGAACTTCCCAAAGTTCATCATATTTGTCTTTTTGAAAGTGAAGACCTTTGTTTATAGCATCTTGATGTGAGCCAGAAAATGCAGTATATACGAGCTCTCCAACATAAGGGTGGCGAGCATGCGTAACCATCTCTGTACATCTCTCAACAACATTTAAAACTTCATTTATATCTGAAAAATTTAGATTAGAGTTAACTCCTTGGGTTGTCATATTTAGTGCTAAAGTAATTATATCTACATTTCCAGTACGTTCACCATTACTAAGTAGTGTACCCTCCACTCTATCAGCTCCTGCTAAAAGTGCTAATTCAGTTGCCGCAATAGAAGTCCCTCTATCGTTGTGAGTATGAGTTGAAATTATTACATTTTTACGATTATCTAAATTATTAGCCATCCACTCAATTTGATCAGCATAAATATTTGGTGTAGACATCTCTACAGTTGCAGGAAGATTTATGATAACTTTTCTAGTATCACTAATTCCCCAGCAAGAAGTTACTGCATTTGAAATCTTTGCAGAAAATTCTAACTCAGTTCCAGTAAAACTCTCAGGTGAGTACTCTAAAAATATTTTACCATCAAACTCTTTTTCATACTTCTTAACTAATTGAACTCCCTCTAAAGCAAGTGCAATTATCTCCTCTTTAGTTTTTGAAAAGACTATTTTTCTTTGTGCAACAGAAGTTGAATTATAAAGATGAACAGTTGCCTTTTTTACACCCTCAAGTGCTTCAAATGTTCTTTTTATAAGATGCTCACGAGCTTGCACTAAGACTTGTACAGTTACATCGTCTGGTATTAAGTTGTCATCGACCAAACGGCGTAAAAAGTCAAATTCAACTTTGGAAGCTGATGGAAATCCAACTTCTATTTCTTTAAATCCAATTTTTAATAAGAGTGCGAAAAGTTCAAGTTTTTTCTCCATATTCATAGGGTTTATAAGTGCTTGATTACCATCACGTAAATCTACACTACACCATTTGGGAGCTTTTGTTATAGTATTATTTGGCCAAGTGCGATCTGGCAAATCTATTTTTGGATAGGGACGATACTTGCCCTTTGGTATATGATTCATTGTGAATCCTTTTAAACTTGAATTTTAATAACGCACTCTTACATTTGTTATTAACGGGTGCAATTATAGCAAGTTTGATGTTTTTAAGAAAGAAATTTAAGGTTTAGTTTTTAAAGTTAAGGATAATTTTTATTATTTATATGGTTTTTCTCCCAAAGAGGGGGAGAAAATACTAGCACTGGTATGTAGTTTTGAACTCGTAAGCAGTTGGACGACCTTCATCCGGCCATACATCACGCTCAAATCTGTACTCTTGGTATGCATCGATAAACTCTTGAGTAAATACTGGTTTAAGGAATTCATTGTCACCAATGAGACCTTCGAGTGCTTCACGAAGTGTGTGAGGCATTTGAGGGATATTTTTTTCACGAATCTTATTTAAAGATAATTCAAACAGATCTTCATCCATTGGACCAACAGGTACAGTTTTGTTTTTGATACCATCAAGACCCGCAAGCATCATAACCGCAAATGCCAAGTAAGGGCAAGCAGTTGAATCTGGGAATCTCATCTCAATACGAGTAGCTTTCTCGCCCGCACCATAAGGGATACGACAAGCAGCTGAACGGTTTTGAGAGGAATAAGTTAAGATTGAAGGAGCTTCAAACCCAGGTAAAAGTCTTTTGTATGAGTTTGTTGAAGGATTTGTGAAAGCTGAAACAGCAGCAGCATGTTTAAAGATACCACCGGCATAGTTCAGTGCCATTTCACTTAAGTTCGCATAGTTGCCCGGTGCATAGAAAAGGTTTTTACCATCTTTCCATAGCGATTGATGTACATGCATTCCATTACCATTATCACCAAACATTGGTTTAGGCATAAATGTAGCAGTTTTACCATTAAGGTGAGCAATCATTTTAATAACATATTTATATTTTTGAACATTATCAGCCGCACCGATGATATCAGAAAAAACGATACCAATTTCATGCTGACCTTGTGCAACTTCATGGTGACCTAGAACTACTTCAAGACCAACTTGCTCTAATACTTGCATCATCTCAGCACGAATATCTACAGCAGAATCTGTTGGAGCAACTGGGAAGTAACCACCTTTAGTTCCTGGTCTGTGACCTGTATTATACATCTCTGGATATGGGTTGTTTGAGTTCCACTCACCCTCTTCAGTATCAACTCTATAGCCAGCTTCATTGATGTTATCAACAAAGGTTACAGAATCAAACATAAAGAATTCGTTTTCAGGACCAAAGTATGCAGCATCAGCGATACCAATTTCTTCAGCATGTTTTAGAGCTTTTTTAGCGATTGAACGAGGACATCTTTCATACGCTTGTTTTTTATAGATGTCATAAACATCACAAAATACGATGATAGTTGGATCAGCAGTAAATGGATCTAAAAATGCAGAACCTACATCAGGTGTTAGAAGCATATCCGATTTGTTAATTGGTTGCCATGCTTCGATAGAAGAACCATCAAAAGGAAGACCATTTTCTAATTGATCAGCATTAACAGCGCTCATTCTATAACTAATATGGTGCCATGCACCCTTAATATCTGTAAATCTAAAGTCTACAAATTGAACATCATTTTCTTCACAAAAAGCAAAAAACTCTTCTGTGTTATTAACAAATTTACCCATTCATTTTCTCCTGAAATTTTAAATTGCTAATAGTATATCTCAATTATATTTAATGGAATCAAAAAAATTGATTAAAGTTTAATCACTTACCTAATATTGTTTCATAAAGTTATAGGTCAAGATATTCATGTTACAGCAAATAAGTGCATTATTTTAAAAGTAAATTTTTATTAATATACCCATTAATACTCATAGAAGATTTAATAAAAACTTGAAGTAAAAAATGAGATATATAACTCTATTTTGAGATGCAAAAGATATGTTTAAAACTTTTATTAGTAGCTTTTAGATATAATCCATTTTTAAAAACCAAAAAATTAAATTTTTAGGATTCACCTGTGAACCAACAATTAGAAAACATCGAAGAACAATTAGCAAACCACAAGCTTTCTCAAGAAGATTACACTCACATAAAAGAGATTTTAAAGCGTGAGCCAAATCTTGTTGAATTAGGTATATTTTCTGCAATGTGGAGTGAACATTGTTCATACAAATCTTCAAAAGTTCATTTAAAAGGTTTTCCAACAAAAGCTCCATGGGTTATTCAAGGTCCAGGTGAAAATGCTGGAGTAATTGATATTGGCGATGGTTATGCAGCTGTATTTAAGATGGAATCACACAATCATCCAAGTTTTATTGAGCCATATCAAGGTGCAGCTACCGGTGTTGGTGGAATTATGCGTGATGTGTTTACAATGGGTGCTCGCCCTGTTGCTTCACTAAACTCTTTAAGATTTGGTAATATACTAAATGATGACAAAACTGCCGCACATCAGAGATACTTAGTTCGTGGTGTAACTGAGGGAATCGGTGGTTATGGTAACTGTATGGGTGTTCCAACTATTGGTGGTGAAGTTAGTTTTGATGAGTGTTATAACGGTAATATTCTTGTAAATGCTTTTAATCTTGGTATTTGTAAAGCGGATGAGATTTTTCTTGGAGTTGCTGAGGGTATTGGAAATCCTGTAATGTATGTTGGTGCAAAAACAGGTCGCGATGGTCTAGGTGGTGCTGTAATGAGTTCTGATTCATTTACAGAGGAATCAAAGTCACTCCGTCCAACTGTTCAAGTTGGTGATCCATTTACTGAAAAACTTCTTCTTGAAGCTTGTATAGAACTTTTCAAAACTGATCATGTTGTTGGTATTCAAGATATGGGTGCGGCTGGTCTTACTTCATCTTCTTTTGAGATGGCTGGGCGATCTGGATCTGGAATGATTATGCACCTTGATAAAGTTCCAGCTCGTGAAGAGAAGATGACACCTTATGACTTCATGCTTTCAGAATCTCAAGAGCGTATGCTTTTGTGTGCTAAAAAAGGTTCCGAACAAGCAATTATCGATATTTTTGAAAAATGGGATTTAGATGTTGCTGTAATTGGTGAAGTAACAGACACGGGTAATATGGAACTTTTCTGGCACGGTGAGAAATGTGCTGAGGTTCCCGTTAACCCAGTTTCTGAAGAAGCACCAGAGCTTAATCGTCCTATGAGTAAACCAGACTATTTAGATGAAATTAAGTATATAACTATTAGAGACTTTCCTAGAGTATCTAATTTAGATGCTTTTGAGATGCTTACAAAGTCCATGGAGGTTGTAGATAAATCATGGATATATACCCAGTATGATTCGATGGTACAAACAAACACTATTAAAAATGGCGGGATGCTTGATGCTTCTGTTATCCGTGTAAAAGAGAATGGCAAAGCGCTTGCTATGAGTGCTGATTGTAATGTTCGTTTTTGCTATATCGATCCAAAAGGTGGTGCGGCAGCTGCAACTATGGAGGCTGGTAGAAATGTAGCTATGAGCGGTGCTAGACCACTTGCTATTACAGATTGTTTAAACTTTGGTAACCCTGAAAATCCAGAAGTTATGTGGCAATTCGCTCAAGCTTGTGAAGGTATCAAAGAAGCATGTGCTGAACTTGTTACTCCTGTAATTGGTGGAAATGTATCGTTATATAATGAAACAAATGGTGTATCAGTTTTTCCAACTCCATCAATTGCAACCGTTGGTGTAAATGATGACCAAAACAATGTTTTAATGTCATCTTTTCAAGGTAAAGGAAATGCACTTTATCTTGTAGGCAAAACAAAATCTGAGTTTGGTGGATCACTTTATATGAAAGAAATCTGTGGAGCTGTTGCAGGAGTTTTACCAGAGATTAACTATAAAAATGAACTTGCTCTTTGGGACTTTGTTATTGAGGCTAACAAAAAACATCTTTTAGAGTGTGCTAAAGATGTTAGTAGCGGTGGAGTAGCTATAGCACTTGCTAAAATGGCTGCTACTTCAGGTCTTGGTTGCGATTCTGAGATGGGTGTTCTTGATGATCGTGATATTTTTGCAGAATCTATGAGTCGCGCTATTGTTGAAGTTAAGCCTGAAAATTGTGTTGCTTTTGAAGCAATGCTAACCGAATATGAATTACCTTGTGAAGAAATTGGAATAATTGGTGGAGACAGATTTACATTGAACAATGTTAGTATGGATATGAAAATTTTACAAGATAACTATTTCAATACATTTAAAAAAGTTATTGAGAGAGATATCTAATCTTTTTGTAAAGCCTCTTTGTCAAGTTCGCCACTTTTAAATTTTTTAAGATAATCATCAAGTTGCTTTTTGACATCACCACTAAGGATAAAAAGTCCTAATATATTTGGCAATGCCATTGCAAGAAGAAGCATAAAACTAAAATCTACTAATATAGAGGTACTTACAATAGTGCCAATTATTGTTAAAGATAAAAATATAAATTTATATATTATAGAAAATTTTGAGCCAAAAAGATAAACCCAAGCGCGCTCACCATAGTATGACCAAGAGATCATAGTAGAGAATGCAAAAAGTGTAATACTAATAGATAAAATAATTGGAAACCAACTAATAACAGTTCCATAAGCAGCACTTGTTAATGCTGCTCCTTGCTTCGTCTCAATTAAAGCAGAGTATGAGCCATCATGTGTATAAACTCCTGTTATAATAATTACAAGTGCAGTAAGTGTACAAATAACTACAGTATCTATAAATGGCTCATATAGTGCTACTAATCCTTGTCTAACAGGGTATTTTGTTTTAGCAGGAGCGTGAGCAACTGGAGATGAACCAATTCCTGCTTCACTTGAAAAAACTGCTCTTTGAAAACCTTGCACCATGGCACCAAGCATACCACCATAAATAGCACTAGTTGCAAACGCTTCATGAAAAATAATTCCAAAAGCATCATCAATTTTGTCAAAATTAACACCAAGTATCCAAAGGGACGCACTGATATATATAATAGCCATAAAAGGGACAAGTGTTTCTGTAATATGCGCGATTCTTTTAACGCCACCTATTATTACAAAACCAACAAGTGTTGCCATAATAATTCCAAAAATCATAGGGTTTGCTTGAAAATAAGGTATTTCTTGAGAGATAGCGCCTAGTGCTTGAGATACCTGAAAGGTATTTCCCCCACCAATAGCACCACCAATCATAAAAATGGCAAAAATAACAGCTAAGATTTTACCAAAAGTGGCGTAACCTTTTTTTGCTAAACCTTTTGAGAGATACTCCATAGCACCACCCATAACGGTGCCATCTTTTAAAAATTCTCTATATTGCAGAGAGAGTGTAACTTCGGTAAATTTTAAACTCATACCTAAAAAACCTGCGACTATCATCCAAAATGTTGCACCTGGACCACCAATAGCGACAGCAAGGGCAACTCCTGCAATATTACCTAACCCAACAGTTGCACTAAGAGCAGTTGTTAGAGAACCAAATGAAGAGATTAACCCAACATCATCAGCTGTGTTGTATCTACCCCTTAAAATATTAAAAGAGTGTCTCATCATTCTAAGATTAATAAATTTAGTTAAAAAGGTAAGATAAACACCACCTGCAATAAGCCAAGCAACTAAAAAAGGGATATTTACACCCTCTATACTTCCAAAAAAAATATCAAAAAATAAAATTGATTCCAAAAAAGAGTTTATGTTAGTAAAAATCTCGCTCAATATAGCTCCTATAAAAGATTATTAAAGAATTGTAACAAACTAATCTTAATTAATTTAAAAATATACTAAAAAAACTATTGACATTTTGTAACTAATTGACTATAATTCCGGCTCATTAATCAGCGTACGCTTGGTTTTTGTAATAGGTCGGGGTGTAGCTCAGTCTGGTTAGAGTACCTGGTTTGGGACCAGGGGGTCGAAGGTTCGAGTCCTTTCACCCCGACCACTTTTTATATCTATATATTTTATATTTAGGTTACTTATGGTGAGATTAGCTCAGTTGGTTAGAGCACTGGTTTGTGGTGCCGGGGGTCGCGGGTTCGAATCCCGTATCTCACCCCATCAATAAATTTAAATATAAAAACTTTTAATAAAAAATAATTAGTAGCGTCCGTGGCTCAACTGGATAGAGTTTCGGATTTCGGCTCCGAGGGTTATAGGTTCGAATCCTATCGGGCGTACCACTTATTTTACGAAAAATGAACGAGGTCCATTTTTCTGTATTAGCCACTTGGGCACTAAAGCTTTGCATTGAAATGCAAGAAATTGGGATACATTGAACTTAGATTTATCAGCTTAACTGATTTGTATGCGTCCTTAGCTCAGCTGGATAGAGCAATGCCCTTCTAAGGCATCGGTCACACGTTCGAATCGTGTAGGGCGTACCACTTATAAAACATAAAACGAACTAGTCCGTTTTACTTCGCTAGCCGCTGTGGCACTAAAGCTTTTACTTCTGTGAAGTAAAGAAATTAAAGTAACAGATTTTTTGTAAATTTTGCTAACTTAAAGATTAGTTCGCTAGAATTACACTTCTATTTTAACAATGTTAAAGTATCACATGCGGATGTGGTGAAATTGGTATACACGCCAGACTTAGGATCTGGTGCCGCAAGGCGTGGAGGTTCAAGTCCTCTCATCCGCACCATTTACTTACAAAACCCCAAAAATAAGATATTTACAAAGATTTTTTAAATATCGTCCATTCAACCAATAAATGCAATTTCTAGCCAACTATGCAGCCATTACTTTTGAAACTCTAGCATAAAAACTTGAGCAGGAGTTTTAAAGCAAGGGGCTTTCTCGGTCTGTTGTTGAGTCTGTCTTGAATGAATCCAATCTGCTTTCTTTTGACCTTCAAGAGAGTTGCGCTGTAACTCTCTTGAGATGGTAGACTCTGCTACCCCTAGTAAATTTGCTATATATTTTTGTGTATATCCTGCTTCTTTGTAAGGTGATATTTGATATCGTTTTTTTAGGGTTAGCTATTTGAACTTTTTCATAAATAATTTTTTTTCTTTTTGGCGAAAAAAGGATAAATTATTTTCAGTTAACTCCTTCTTCACTTACTTCTAAGAAAATTGCATTTATG
>WFPU01000054.1 GCA_015487435.1 Sulfurimonas sp. | reverse complement strand
GTTTTATAAATTCTGCAAATGATTGGAATAACACTAAAGAAAAAAAATTATGGCTTTATAATTTACATTATTTTGATGATTTAAACTCTTTTGGTAGTTCTGAGCGTAGGTCATTACAACTACAATGGATTAATAAATGGATCGATGAAAATACAGTAGTTGATGGTGGCAATGGTTGGGAAGCTTATACATTATCGTTAAGAATTGTTAATTGGACTAAAGCAATTTTATCTGGATTAAAAGTTGATGACAAAATTTTAAATAGCTTGGCTCAACAGGCAGACTATTTATCTCAATATTTAGAAAAACATTTATTAGGCAACCATTACTTTGTTAACCTCAAAGCTTTATTATTTGCAGGGTGTTTTTTTGAAGGTAAGTATGCTGATAAATGGTTGGTTATTGCTTTAAAAGATTATAAAAAAGAGTTGAAAGAACAAGTTTTAAATGATGGTGGTAATTTTGAATTAACGCCTATGTATCATGCAATTATGCTAACAGATCTATTAGATTTGTATAACTTGTTCTGTACATATCCAGCTAAAATACCTAAAGATATTGTACTCGAAACTCAACGAACTATCGTGAAAATGTTCACTTGGCTTGACGTTATGAGTCATGGAGATGATCGAATTAGCTTTTTTAATGACAGTGCATTTGGTATAGCACCTGAAAATAATATTTTGAGAGAATATGCTAGTAAGTTAGGTTTTGAGGTTGCCAGTCTTGAGCTATCTTCCGATACATTGTCATTATATAATTTACAAAATACAGGCTATGTTTCGGTAAAAACATCTGAGCTATCTTTAATTGCTGATATGGCTCCTGTTGGACCAACTTACCAACCAGGGCATGCTCATGCTGATACATTATCTTTTGAGCTCAGTATTAATAAATATCGAATATTTGTAAATTCAGGCATATCTGAGTATGGAGTGGGAGCTGAGCGCTTAAGACAAAGAGGTACTGCAGCTCATAATACTGTTGAAATTAATGGTTTAAATTCATCAGAAGTGTGGAGTGGCTTTAGAGTCGCTCGTAGAGCTGATATTGGTAATCGTGTTGTTGGTAAAATAACACCTAAACAGTCAATTCAATTTTCTGCAGCTCATAATGGCTATAAAAAGCAAGGTGTTAATTGCATTCATTATAGAACTTGGGATGTGTCACTTGATAATTGTATAATAACTGATGTACTGCAGGGCAAGTTTAATAGTGCAATGAGTACACTATATTTACATCCAGATGTATGTGTTATTAAGCAATCTAATAGTGAAGTTGAATTAAAAGTAGCTGAATTTGTTGTTCAATTAAAAATAACTAATGCAGAGATCGATATAAATGAATCTACTTGGCACCCTGAATTTGGTGTAGTTATCAAAAATAAAAAGCTCTGTTTTAAATTTAAAGGTAATACAATGCGTATTAATATTAGCTGGAAGCAAAAAACTTCGACTATTTTAGCGTTATAATTTTAATTACTCGTGTAATTGTCTACATTTAAGGTCTTATTTTGCGTATTTTAGTTTTGTCTTTTTATTATCAACCTGACTTATGTGCAGGATCTTTTCGTTGTACTGCATTGGTTGAACAGTTATTGAAAAAAAATACCAACTGTGTAGTTGATGTTATCTCAACACTTCCTAATCGATATGCTTCATTTTCGGCAGAAGCACCTCGCTTTGAGCAAAATGAACGATTAAATATTCATAGAGTTGCATTACCCCCCCATAAAAGTGGAATGTTAGATCAGGTTAAATCCTTTATTAAATATCATATTGAAGTGAATAAAATAGTTAAGGATAATCAATACGATATGGTTTTTGCTACATCTTCTCGATTATTTACAGCTTTTTTGGGTAAGAGAATAGCAAGTAAAAAGAAGTTGCCGCTATATTTAGATATTAGAGATATATTTATTGATACACTTGAAAATATCTTACCTAAAAAAATATCGTTTATATTATCACCGCTTTTAAATATTATAGAAAATTATACCTTTAGAAAGGCTAATAGAATTAATCTAGTTTCAAGGGGATTTTTACCTTATTTTGAATCTAAATATTCAAATGTAAAATATGATTTT
>WFPU01000053.1 GCA_015487435.1 Sulfurimonas sp. | reverse complement strand
CCTCTGATTAATTATATGTTAGATTTCGAGTAAAGCTTGGAATGATGATAGTTCCGTCATTCTGGATTTATTCCAGAATCTAATAGCTAATTGTTAAAAGAGTTCAATTAAAAAAACACCTATTATTTACAATTATTTGCACTAAGATTGGCTCTATTTTTATCAATAATCTTTTTCCCGATACCTTTAACCAAGATAAGCTCATCAATATTTTTAAAACAATTCGCATCTCTATAAGCTATAATCAACTCAGCTTTTTTAGCACCTATTCCATTTAAAGAACTTAACTCTTTTTTAGAAGCACTATTTATATCAACAGCACCAAACAATAAACTAACTCCAAGTAAAATCATTGTTAAAATTTTCATTTTAACTCCTTATTTTTATTTGAAGCAGTATACAGTAAAAATTATAATTTAACAAATAGTACTATATTTAAGTGTTGTTCTTTAGTTTATGTTTTAAAATAATTTTCCCAGCCTCTACACCTGGTTGGTCATAAGCATTTATATATAAGAATTTTGCAACTATGGATGTAAGTAATTCATACTCATACATCAAGCCTGCTACACTTTGCTCATTAATTCCTGCAATTGTAATAACATCACATGGCAGATCATCTAAGTTATTAATTGATTCTATTGTTGCATCTGCCTGTTTATTTATGAGTGAAGCAAATGTAATATTTTCTAAATAATTCAACTCCTCTAATCCATCAAGCTTAACTTGTGGAATTTTAAGTTCACTATCAAAATCATCTACTTTTATAACTGTTACTGTTTTATCTCTTTTTCCCTCAACTATAAGTTGCAAAAAAGAGTGTTGGTCTATTGGCCCTATAATCCCAATGGGAGTAAGACCTTGTCTAGTACTATTTATATCTACTTTACCTAAACTCTCACCCCACAACTGAATATACCACTTATTAAAACCATCAAGTCTTGATGAATATGAAAACACCACATTAATGTTAAAACTATTTTTATATTCTGCAAAAAATCTAGCCTTTTTTAATAGCCTTATATAAACTTCTTCTTTTGCAAAAAAACTATCATATCTATCTTTGATACCTTTTATAATTTCATCTATATCTATCCCTACAATTGCAAGAGGAACTAAACCAACAACAGAAAATACAGAAAACCTTCCACCAACATTTTTTGGTATTTCAAATGTTTTAATATCATTTGCTAACGCAAACGCATTAAGTTTTGAATCGTTTTCTGTAATGATTAAACTATTTTTTTTATCACATTTTACAAGTGAATTAATATATTTAAATATTGAAATAGTTTCTAAAGTGGTTCCAGATTTTGAAATAACTATAAATAAACTATCATCTAAATCTATTGCATCTATTTTTGATTTTAACTCTATTGGGTCTGTGCTCTCAAGAAAATGTAGTTTTTTATCTAGCTTTTTTGAATGTTTTAAAAATTTGTAAATTGCATAAGTTCCAAGTGTGCTACCGCCAATCCCAATCACTACAATATTAGTTTGTTTTACACTCTTTGCATATTCTTTATAAGGATTAACATTTTGATGTACAAGATTATAATACCCAATACTGTCTCTCTCTTTTTTTATCTCATTAAATAGCTCATCATCAGAAATAGTTGGATTAAAGTTATGTGTATAATTCATATTTTTTACTCTTTTGTATAAAAATAATTTATTGCTTCAACAAATCCATCAACAGAGCCACAATCGAATCTTTTGCCTTCAAATTTATAAGCTATAACATTACCATTTTTTGCTTGTTCAAGTAAGGCATCAGTTATTTGAATCTCTGCTCCTTTACCTGGTTTAGTATTGCGTAAAATGTCAAAAATGTCAGGCGTTAATATATAACGACCAATGATAGCAAGATTTGATGGCGCATCTTTTGGATCTGGTTTTTCTACCATGTCATTTACTCGTACTAAAGATCCTGAATCTAGTTCAGGATGACTGATAGTATCTCCTGCAATTACCCCATATTTATTTGTATCTTTCATTGGAATCTCTTCTACAGCAACAATTGAACAACTGTATTTTTCATATAACCTTATCATTTGAGTCAGTACTGCATCACCATCATTATCACATAAATCATCTGCTAATATTACTGCAAATGGTTCTTCTCCTATTAAAGTTTCTCCACTAAGTATTGCATGACCAAGACCTTTCATCTCAATTTGGCGAGTGTAACTAAAGGTACAATTTGTTATAACATCTCTAATCTCTGTAAGATAATGCTCTTTAGAGGTATCTTTAATTTGATGCTCCAGCTCATATGAGATATCAAAATGATCTTCAATAGCACGCTTACCACGACCTGTAACTATAGCCATTGTATTAAGCCCAGCTTCTATAGCTTCTTCTACACCATACTGCAATAATGGCTTTGTAAGTACTGGTAGCATCTCTTTTGGAATTGCTTTTGTAGCAGGAAGAAATCTTGTCCCATATCCAGCGGCTGGAAAAAGGCATTTTTTTATTTTATTTTTCATAATACCAACTTTATATTTTTAATTTATAGACTTTAGCATGTGGATTTTCCAAAACTTTTTCAAACAAGTTTTTATCATAATTTTCAAGAACCATCAGTTGAATATATAAAGAGTTATACGTATCCTCATCAACAACTAAAATAGTATTATAACTTTGCATATAAATTACATTAAAGTTTGAAGTAAAATTCAACAACTGTTCTTGTTTTTGTAATTCCATGTTATTATCATAAGATGTTCTTACAAATCTTCTTATTGGGAATTTATCATTACCTAATTGTATAGTTTTATTGTTTAAATCTAATAT
>WFPU01000052.1 GCA_015487435.1 Sulfurimonas sp. | reverse complement strand
GAATTTGCTTCAACGGCAATGACAGAGGAGCCTTTTTTAAGTCTTTTACAACACTTTAAGAAACAATCAAGACCAATCAAAGATATGAATAAGAAATCGGCAATTCACAATATGTTTATGGGTTCTTTAACATGGGTGTATTATCACGAGCTTGGACATTTGATGCAGGAGCATGGATACATTAGAAAAAAATATGCCGGACTGCAAGAAAAAAGCTATATAGAGGATTGTGAGTCCACTGGTGAACATCAGTTATCAGGGCGTGATGCTGTTATCTCACATGTAACAGAGTTAGCGGCAGATGTCGAAGCAACACAGTGGTGTATGCAGGAATTGATACGCCATTTTTTACCAAATGTAATGGATAATGATGAAAACGATCTAAAAGAGTTTAAAAATACACTTCATCTTTTTATCTGCGGCTTATCCTGTACTCTTTATCGTTTTTATGGTGAAAGACCATTGATAATTAAAGAGGAGGTCGAAGGTAGCCATCCTTATCCAATAAGGCGGCTGGATCTTTGCATCTCCAACATGTATGAAAAATTGGACTTCAATGGTTATGGTGAAGTTATGCATAGCATGAATCGAACGCAATTAGTGCATTTATGTCTTGGTGCTGCTGAATCTGTCGGGTTTTACTGGCTTTGGAAATATTCACAGAAGCCGGTTGTTCCTGAAAACTTTTTGGCAGGCGCAGGAATATTTTTTGATCCGTATAAAAAAAGTTATTGGTCCTCAATTATAAAAGTCTGGGATGAAATTGAGCCAGACATTAAAGAAATACGGCGTTTTGGAAATGAACTCGGAATCCTTACCTTCACAGATTATACGCGTTCAGATATTTTAGGCGACTCTAAATAAGATAAATTTAACTAGATGTCGAGATGAGACTGTTTAAAATTTGCACAACCTCTCTCTTCACTTGTTTGTAAATATTTAATTCCTATTGGTCAAGTCCTGCAGTACAACAATAATATCATCCATCTTATCACTTGCGCTGCTTACCTCTTCAGATATATTATTAACATCTTCAGCGTTTTTATTTAAACTATCAGAAGCTTCTGCAATTGATTGAATAAGTATATTGGTCGTAGCGGAAGATTCTGCTAAGCTTTTTTGTGTTCTTTCTGCTAATTTTCTTACTTCATCGGCAACTACAGCAAAACCGCGACCATGTTCTCCGGCACGTGCTGCTTCAATTGCTGCGTTAAGCGCAAGAAGGTTTGTCTGTTCTGCAATCCCTCCAATTGTTGCTAAAATCTCTTTTGTGTCGTTTGCATTGCCGACTAAGGCTTCAAGACTTTCGACCATCTCATTCTCTTTTGAAGAAATATTATGAATACGATTTACTATTGTGTTTATCATATTTTTAAAATCTGCAATTGTAGTGTTTGTTATATTTTCGATAGTGCTATTAAGATCTTGAGCTGATGATTCGATTGATGTTCTTGAATTCGTATTTTCTTGTTGCATATCCTGTAATGCCTGGCCAAGGTTATTGATGTTTTGTAACAAATCTGCCATTTTTGCTTCAACATTAATTTCACATCTTGCCTCAAAATCACCATTTGCAAATTTTTGAAGTGTTTGAATCGCGTTGTCAAGATTGACTTCAGATGTATCGATCATTTTATTCATTGAGTCTCTGAGAACATGAACATAAGGAGTTGTACTATCTGCATTGATTCTGCATGAATAATGACCTTTTGCAACTTTATCCGCAAGTAATACCATCTCTCCTGCGACCTTTGTATCGTTTAGAATCAATTGCTCATATTTTTTAAGAATCCTATTCAAATGAATTGTTATTTCATCTTGTGCATTCTCGTCAATCTCTACCTTATTGCGCTCAAATGCAATCAACTCATCAATTTCATTAAGTAATTTTGCAATATTGGATTGTGACTGAGACATATTGACAACTCCTAAAACAAGAGCAAGAACGACAACAATAGTAAGTATATGCAGTATAGAAGAGTTAGAAAGAAGTAACACTGCTAAAAGGATAGCAAAAGAAACAACTATTATAATATTTTTTTGTAGTTTATTCATATCTATCTCCTAATTTAATGTCGCATAGAGAGCTTCGGCTTCAGCTATCTCTTGTTTTGAGGGTTTTCTTCTACACGACATATAGGTCATAGCTTTTCTAACTTCATCGTACATTGGGTAAACAGTTGCAAAGACCCAGTAAAAACCGCCATCTCTGGTTTTATTCTTAACATAACCCGTCCAAATTTTGTTTTGTTTGATTGTTTCCCATAGATCTTTAAATGCAGCTTTTGGCATATCCGGATGCCGAACTATATTATGTGGTTTTCCTATCAT
>WFPU01000051.1 GCA_015487435.1 Sulfurimonas sp. | reverse complement strand
TATCTGATCTCTTATAGATATGTGGTTAAAGATGCTACTATCTATAATGATTCCCTTCAAATCTCCAAATCAATGAAAAAATGTGATGGTAATACCTATCAACCAATTATTTTAGAAAATGATGGCTCTAAAAATTTAATAGAGATTATTTCTAAAAATGACGAATTATTTAGAAATTACATCCATAAAATTGGTCTTAATGTAAATCATAATGAGACAACAAACAACCTTCAAAACACCTCCACAACTATCTTAACACTAAAAACAAAATGTTTCAAAGTCGATATTAATGATAATTTCGCTAGAATAGCCCCTTTAAAATAAAGACATACCGCCAAATAATAAGGTTTTTTGTGAAAATTGCAATCGTCGAAGATGATATTAACATGAGAAAATCTCTTGAAATCTCAATGGGGGATTATAAAGAGTTTGAAGTAGTTACATTTAAAAATGCTATCGATGCACTTAAAAAACTAGATGATAGTTTTAACTTAATTATTACAGATATAAATATGCCAAAAATGGACGGTATAGAGTTTGTCAAAGAGTTAAATGGCAAATATGAAGTTATCATTATGACTGGTAATGCAACTTTACAAAAAGCGATAGAATCAATTCATTTAGGTGTCAAAGATTTTTTACTTAAACCTTTTGATATTGACACCTTAGTAAATGCTATAAAGCGTGAAGATAAAATTCAAAAAGTACAAAAAACAGCAATTAAAAGTGCAAAAACGAAAAAATCAACTACTGGTTTTTTAGGGAGATCTAAAGCTCTCCAAAGTGCTCTTAATATTGCAGATAAAGCTAGTAAAACAGATGCAAGCATATTGCTTTTAGGTCAAAGTGGTGTTGGTAAAGAGGTTTTTGCTTCATATATCCATAAAAACTCGCCTCGTGCTAAAAAGCCGTTTATTGCTATAAACATGGCAGCTATCCCTGATCAACTTATCGAGAGTGAGTTATTTGGGTTCGAGAAAGGTGCTTTTACAGATGCGAGTGAAGCTAAAACTGGTCAGTTTGAACTTGCAAATGGTGGTACACTGTTTTTAGATGAGATTGGGGAGATGCCAGTAAGTGTTCAAGCAAAACTTCTTCGTGCTTTGCAAGAAAAAGAGGTGCGTCGTCTTGGTTCATCAAAAACTATTAAGATAGATATTCGTGTAGTATCTGCAACAAATGCAAATTTAAGTGAGAAGATTAAAGATGGTCTCTTTAGAGAAGATTTGTACTATAGATTAAATACAATTCCCTTGAATATCCCACCTTTAAAAGAGCGTAAAGATGAGATACTCCAAATCGCAGAGATATCTTTAGAAAACAACTGTAAAAAATATAGTTTTGAGTCAAAAAAATTTAGTGATGATGCTAAGAAACAACTTTTAGAATATTCTTGGCCTGGAAATATTCGTGAATTAATTTCAGTAGTTGAACGTGCTACCATCTTAAGTGATGGAAATACTATTGATGTCAATTCACTACATTTAGAAAATAGAGGATTGTGATAATGAAAAAATATAACATAGCTGTAGTTGGTGCAACTGGTGCAGTTGGCGAAGAATTATTTCGCGTATTGGAGCAAATTGATTTTCCAATTGGTGAGCTTTTACCACTTGCAAGTGTAAATTCTGCTGGTTTAAAAATAGAGTTTAATGGCTCTAAACATACAGTAAAAGAGCTTACTGAAACTGTATTTAGTGAACATGAAATCGATATAGCCTTTTTTAGCGCTGGTGGAAGCATAAGTGCAAAGTTTGCTAAATATGCTGTTGAGAGTGGAGCTGTAGTTATTGATAATACATCACACTTTAGAATGGATGAAGATGTACCTTTAGTTGTTCCAGAAGTAAACCCTGAAGATATTGTTTTATGGGAAAAAACTGGAATCATTGCAAATCCAAACTGCTCAACAATTCAAATGGTTCAAACATTAAAACCACTTGATAATCTTTATGGGATTAAAAGAGTAGATGTTAGCACTTACCAAGCTGTTAGTGGTGCTGGTAAAGCTGGTATGGAGGAGTTAGTTACTCAGATGCAAGATTTTTTCGCATTTAAACTTAGCGATGCTAAAAAAGAAGCATTTATCCACCAAATTGCTCTAAATGTTATACCACACATAGATACTCCTCAAGAAAATGGTTTTACAAAAGAGGAGATGAAGATGGTCAAAGAGACCCAAAAAATCATGAAAAAAGAAATTGCTGTAGCTGCTACATGTGTAAGAGTTCCAGTTTTAAGAAGTCATGCTGAGTCTATTACTGTTACATTTGAAGATGGTGTTGATATTGACTTAGACAAGATTAGAGAAGCGTTAGATAACTTTGAAAATGTAGAAGTTATGGATGATTTAGAAAATGGAATATACCCAATGCCAATCATCTCAACTGATACTGACACTACATTTGTAGGTAGAATCAGAAAAGATATATATTCGCCAAATATTATGCAGATGTTTAACTCAGCTGATCAAGTTAGAGTTGGTGCTGCAACAAATGCAATTAGAATTGCCCAAAAATGGGTTAAATTACAAGAGGAAAAATAACCATGTTAGAAAAAATATTTGAAAATGCTCTATGGAGCTCTAGATTTATAGTAATACTTGCTGTAATATTTGGTTTAATTGGTGCTGTAGTTTTATTTGCTGTTGCAAGTATTGATATTGTTGTAACAGCTAAATATGTATTTACAACTTATGCAACTGGTGCGCATCCAGAGAAGTTTCATCAAGATATAGTTGGTGGAATTATTGGTGCCGTTGATTTATATCTAATTGGAGTTGTAATGCTTTTATTTGCATTCGGTTTATATGAATTATTTATCTCAGATATAGACCCAGCTAAAAAAGATGGTAGTGAAAATAAAATTTTAGCTATCCATTCACTAGATCAACTTAAAGATAAAATCTCAAAAGTAATTGTAATGGTACTTGTTGTTGGTTTCTTTCAAAAAGTTGGATACACAGAATATAATGGTGCGATAGATATGTTATACTTCGCGCTTTCAATAACTGCTGTAGCAGTTGGATTATATTTCTTAAGTAAAGTTGGTAAAAAATAATGGGTAAAATATTTGTAGACGCATGTTTAGGTAAAGAGACTCCATACACTCCAGTTTGGATGATGAGACAAGCTGGAAGATATCTTCCAGAATATATGGCTGTAAGAGCTGAGGCTGGAAATTTTTTAAATCTTTGTCACAATCCAAAAAAAGCAGCAGAGGTTACTATTCAACCACTTGATATTGTTGGTGTAGATGCTGCAATTTTGTTTAGTGATATCCTCGTTATCCCTGATGAGATGGGGATGGATTTATCATTTATCAAAGGGGAAGGTCCTAAATTTAGTGATCCACTTACTTCACAAGCTGATTTAGACAGATTAATAGGTGGAGACGAAGCAGCTTCTAAACTTACTTATGTATTTGATACTATCAAACTTCTTCGTGAACAACTAGATGAAAGAGGCGATGAGATAGCACTTATCGGTTTTACTGGTGCTCCATGGACACTTGCTACTTATATGATAGAAGGTCAAGGTACTAAAACTTACAATATTTGTAAAAAAATGATGTATTCTAATCCTAAACTTTTACACAATATACTTGCAAAAGTAACTGAAGTTGTAAAACTTTATATGGAAAAACAAATCCAAAGTGGTATAGATGTAGTTCAAATTTTTGATTCTTGGGCAGCTGCTATTGAGCCAGACTTATATGATGAATTTTCTTGGAAATATATGGTAGAGATTGCTGAGTATTTAAAAGAAAAATATCCACATATTCCAGTTATTATGTTCCCTAAAGGTATCCCTGCATTTTTAGATAAAGTATATGGAAACTTTGATGTATTTGGTGTTGATTGGTCAACTCCGATGGAACTTGCAAAAGAAAAACTTGGAGAAAAATATGTTCTTCAAGGAAATATGGAGCCATGTAGATTATACTCTAAAGAGAAAATTACAGAGTCTGTTCAAAAAATTCAAGATATTATGGGTACTTCAAGACATATATTTAACTTAGGTCACGGAATCCTTCCAGATGTTCCAGTTGAAAATGCTATTCACTTTGTTAGTGAATGTCAAAGAGTTAGTAAAAAATAGTGAGTACAATTTTTGGTCCTATAAACTCAAGAAGATTCGGTTCTTCTTTGGGTGTAGATCTCTCCCCTTCCCTAAAACAATGTAACTTTGACTGTCTTTACTGCGAACTAGCCCCTAGTGCTACTGTTTCTAAACAAGAAAACAGTGTTGAAGTAAAAACCATTATCGATGAACTGAAATCTCATCTAAATGAGAATATAAATGTCATAACTCTCACTGCAAATGGTGAACCAACACTTTACCCTTACATGGATGAACTAATCGATGAGATAGATAAAATTAAAGCTCAAGCTGAAACTTTAATCCTTACAAACTCGGCAACTCTTAGTGAGAAAAAAGTATTTAACTCACTGTTAAAACTAGACCAAGTTAAACTCTCTCTTGATGCTGTAAGTAAAGATATATTTAACAAAATCGATAGACCTCATACCAACATAGATATATCTAACTTAGTATCAAAAGTGATAGAATTTTCGCAAATATTTAAAGGAAAATTATTTATAGAGATACTTTTTGTTTATGGCTTAAATGATAACAAAGATGAAGTTAAAAAACTTAATGATGTCCTAAATAAAATCAACTGCAATAGGATAGATTTGGGGACGATAGATAGACCACCAGCATATCCTGTTAGTGGAATCAGCTACAAAGAGTTACACGAAATATCTTTGATGTTTGATAGTACTTTACCTATCCATATAGCCTCAAGAATACATGCAGAGCCAAATAACTCACACTATAGTGATGAAGAGATAATGAACACACTAGACAAAAGACCATTAACGATGGATGACATAAATTTATTGTTTGATGAAGATAGTAAAAATCGCTTAATTAAACTTATAAATAATAAAAAAGTAGAAACAATAACTGAAACAAACCTCGATTTTTTGGTCCCTTTTGGCAATATGAAAAGAAAAAAACACAAAATATTGTAAATTTTCAAATATAGCCTATTTTAACTTGACAAATAGCGACTCATAAAGTATAATTTCGGCTCAATTCAAGCACATTCCGGATTAGCTCAGCGGTAGAGTAGGTGACTGTTAATCACTTGGTCACTGGTTCGAATCCAGTATCCGGAGCCATAATTTTTTAAACCTCCAAACTTTCAATTAAACCTAAAATACCGATATATTCTAAAACTCAAAGGTCTTATAAATGTTAACTAAAACTATTTCAACCTCTTTGCTATTAGCCACCCTAATCTTCTTTAGCGCATGCATTAGTGGTTCAACTAATAAAACACCTAAATGCTCTGACTTGGCTGTTATGGATAGATTATCCGAGATTTTAAGTACTGATGCTATAAAAGCTACAGTAGATATGCAAAGCGTGAAAAAGCAACTTGATTTGAGAGAGCAAAATGGCAAAAGAACTTGTTATGCAAGAGTTGACTATCTTAATGGTGTAGATGGGATGATAGAAAATGACAAAATTCTTTTTACAGTTACTCCTATCGAGACAGGGAAAAAATACATTGTTAATATAATTGAAGAATAAGTTCTCGCTTTAAGGCTTAACTAAAAATACCTGATACTACCGATATTTTTTTAAGATTTTGATTTATCATATTTAGTTTCTTCCTTTGCTAAACCAACTTCAAAAAAGGTAATATCTGAATCAGATATGATTTTTTGCTGTAACATATCCATTAATGAAGTTTTACCTTTTTTATGTTTATAAAATCCTATTCTACATCTAACTCCAGTAAACTGTAATGTTACAAGAAACTCTTTTTGACCCCTACTCCATACGTTTGTGTATGTTAAACTATCAGTATCAGATTTTTTGTAAAATTCTCTTATATTAAAAGTATTTATACATTCTAAAAAATCTTCTAATGGTTTTCTTGCAAAGTTTAATGTTTCTTTCTTAATTTTAATCCCACACTCTACTTTACCTAAGTCGATAAAATCAGCTACAATTTTTTCAATTGCTTGTGCTATACCCATTTTTTACCTCTTTTATTTTGTTAAAAGAATAATAACATTATTTGTGAAGTATGAAAAAGCTTTGGAGAGATATTGTTATTGTTATTGTGATAGAATCATAAAAAAATTTAATATAAGGTATCGTTTATGAAGTTTTTTCTCATAACGCTTTTATTTATTATAAATAGCTTTGGTAGTGCCCTAGATATGGCTGATAGTGCCTATAAAAACAAAGACTACAAGACAGCTATAAAATACTGGAAACCATTGGCTCAGATTGGTGATTCAACTTCGCAATATAATTTTGGAAAAATGTATTTCAAAGGTGAGGGAATTGAACAAAATTACACAGAAGCAGCTAAACTGTTTAAATCATCCGCCGATCAAGAAAATCAGCTAGCACAATATGCTTTAGGTATTATGTATTTTAATGGCTTAGGAGTTGAAAAAAACTATAAAAAAGCATTTATTCTTTATAAAAAATCAGCTAAACAAGGTAATGAATTTGCTCAGTATAATTTAGGATTAGCATATCAACATGGCAAAAATTTAAATAAAGATATAGGACAAGCAATCTATTGGTATGAAAAATCTGCTAAGAGTGGAAATACTAAGGCTCAACTAAATTTAGGACTAATCTATACAGAGATAGGGATAAATGAAAATCAAAAAAAAGCGTTTGAATTATTTAAAAAAGCAGCAACAAAGCAAATAGAAGCACAAAAAAATTTAGGGATTTGTTATGAAGATGGTAGAGGCATAGAAAAAGATAAACAAAAAGCTATCTATTGGTATAAAAAAGCAGCCGACAATGGAGATGAACAATCTCAAAATATTTTAGCAAACCATTATAACTATGGGGAGATAACTAAACAAAATAAACCTTTAGCATACAAGTATTGGTCAAAAAGTGCAAAACAAGGAAATTTAGAAGCTAAAAACAGCTTAGTCACACTTTGTAAAAATAGTCCGTGGGCATGTAGATAAAAATGAAAAAATTCATGTTATTAAATTATTTTTTCATCCACTTTGAATTTTTAAGTAGGTAACTTTGTGCTGAATCAATGCTAAGGAGTAGCTCTTTTTCATTTTCATTAATATCTCCATTAATCCCTAGAAAATTATTGTAGTTATAAAATACAGAACCATTTTTTAGCCCAAGTCCAATCATATTACCAGCTTTGACATAAACAAATCTTTTATTAACTGAGTTATCAAATATAGATTGACCAATCATGCTAAAATTAGTTTCAAGACCTAGTATATCGATAATAGAGGGGATGATGTCGCTGTGAGAACTTAAGACATTTGATCTTAATGGTTTAAGTATTTTTGGAGCATATAGGATGAGTGGAATATGGTATCCATCTAAGATTGAATTATCGGTTGTTTGTTTTGCTCCATTTAAATTAGACCTAGCAGCTACATGATCAGATGTGAAAATAAAGATTGTATTATCAAACCATTTTTCTTTTTTTGCATTTTCAATGAAGTGTGATATTTGAGTATCAACATAGTTGATAGTATTTAGAAAGCCTTTTTCGTTTTTATTAGAGTGTGGATATTTTTCATATCTTTTATGTGGCAAAAAAAATGGTGCATGAGTTGTAGATGTAAAGAAAAAACTCAAAAAAGGTTCTTGTATTTTGTTTAATTTTTTAAAAAGAAATCTAAACGAATTTCCATCCCATTCACCAAATTGAGGTTCACCTTGTTCATCCCCAGTTTTTGGAATATCTTGAGCACCATAATATTGATCAAAACCAGCTATGTGACTAACAACATCAACTCTAAAAGATCTTCTGTTTGAGCTTTGCATTGCTAAAGTGGAATAACCATTGTCTTTTACAATTTCTCCAAGATATGATAATCCGTATAGCTCTAATCCAGATCCTAGTGATTCAAATGCAACTGGCTGCGTTATTCCTGTATATATTGTAGTTATTCCATCTTGACTTCTTTGACCATTTGCATAGAAATTTGTATATAGTTGTCCTTGTGTAGCTAGTTTATCTAGAGTAGGTGTAACTCCAAAGTCATTGTTTGCTAAGGCATCTAAGTATTTAGCACTAAGGCTCTCTAAAACTACAATTACAACATTATAATTTGTTTTATTTGCTTCAACCATTGAACGCATTAAAGGATATTCTTTGTTTGAAAATTTGAACTTTTCTGAACTCATTGTTTCTTGTAGTATTTTTATTGCTTTTGATGGGGTAACTCTATAATGGTTTATTTTTTCTTGTTTAGCTGAACGATAAGTTGTATATACACCACTAAGTGCTAAGTTTCCAGATGATAGTTTACTAACTGCAAATGCATCAGAGATAGAGAAAGATTTCCCACTAACTTTACCTCTGATACCTAAAAATGATATCACTATAATAAGCGGAATTACTGTCCATTCTTTTTTATTTAATGATTTATTTATAATTTCACCACTAAATATTTTAAAATATATATATATGATAGTAACAAATATTATAAATCCAATAATTATTTG
The DNA here is from genome assembly GCA_015487435.1 of Sulfurimonas sp. Taxonomy (GTDB): domain Bacteria; phylum Campylobacterota; class Campylobacteria; order Campylobacterales; family Sulfurimonadaceae; genus Sulfurimonas. The sequence continues at coordinate 3,136 of WFPU01000051.1, read as the reverse complement.
ATAAGTGTATAAGTTAAAAGCCATATTTATAAATGGATATATATCATTTCCTAAATGTGCAACTTCATTAACTATATGTCTATTTACAAATCCGAAATAGAAAGTATCTGCAATATTGTAAAAAACAATGCCACCAATTATAATACCCCAAATTAATCCTAATAATTTTCTAAAATAAGGAGAGAAAGTAAATCTAAATGGTAAGAGCAATAATAACCAAATAACTGATGTAAATAGTGAAATAATAGCTAAATCAATTCTTATGCCCATAAATAATGAACTGAATAATTCTGAGCTTGATAAGTTTGAAAAGTAATCCGGATAAGAATAGTAAAGAAATAATCTTACAGCCATTAAAAGGAAAAAACTTAAAATTACACTAAATAAGACTTGTGTATATCTGTTTTTGAATTGCAAAAGTAACCTTGGATGAATATAAGGGAAATTATATCATTAATATGGTAAAGTTGTTTATAAAACTACAAGAGAGAGAGTCTATAAATAAGTGAATATATTAGTTGTTCGAACAGACAAGCTTGGTGATTTTATAACTACACTTCCTGCAATATATGTTTTAAAAAAATATAACAAAAAAAATAAAATAATAGTATGCGTATCTCCAATTAATAAATTATTAGCTTTAGAATGTGAATTTATTGATTATGTTATAGTAGATGATAATTGTAGTATTGCTGAATTAACCAAAAGAGTTAAGAGTGCAAAAATTGATGTATCTATTACAATGTTTTCAAATACTAGAGTAGCAATAACTCAGTTTTTGGCAAATATTCCATTAAGAATAGCACCAGCTACAAAAATAGCACAAATTTTTTATAATAAAAGGATTAAGCAAAGGCGTAGTCAAGTTAAAATGGCTGAATTTGAATACAATTTACAACTCACAAAAGCTTTGTTTCCCGATATAAATTTACAATATAAAAAACCGCTATTAGATTTAGATGTTAGTTCTGAGCTTAATAAAGATGTTGTAGGTTTTCATGTTGGTTTTGGTGGTTCATCTGATGCTAATTGGAGCCTAGATGAATATGAAGTACTTATTCGAAAGGTTTTAAAAAAAAATAAAGTGATACTTACATTTGGTCCAGATGAAGTAGGACTTATGCAAAATATGAAAAATAGACTTCAAAAAGAAGATATAACCTTTTATCTTTCAACTAATGGTCTTATAGAGTTTGCAAAATATATAAAAAATTTTAAACTATTTATTAGTACATCAACAGGCACATACCATTTAGCATCATTAGTTGGAGTTCCAACTATGACTTTTTTTGCAGATACTCTCTTTGCAAGTGCATCAAGATGGAAAGCTGTCGGTGATGAAGATAAACAACAACACTTTATGATACCTCAAGATGGAAAATTAAGGGTCAAACTTTTTGAAAAGGTAAAGAAAAAGTTAGTCTCTCTTTAATTCTAAGTTTTTTTCATATAGTTTTATATATTTATAAAAATTTGTAGCCATATGTGAAAATGCAATAATTAAACCTGCATAACCATCTAAAAATCCACGTTTAAAAATATAAGTTTTTATAAATGAAAACATACCATTAAAAAATGCTTTAGATGGAGATGATTTTTTTTTGCCAACATTATCATTTGCATAAATAGTTGAATATCTATCAAGCTTAATTATGAAGTCCGTAATTGTATTATATGGATAATGTTTAACAATTCCGTCTAAATTTACTATGTTAAAGTTATTATCGATAATTTTTTCATGCACTTTTTTATCTGTAAATGATGTCTTAGTTTTATTGTAGAGTCTAGTAATAATATCATTGCCCCAACAATGTTTGATTTGTTGAGTTTTATAATAATTAGAGCGTAAGATTGTATATACTGAGTCATCTTTTAATTTTAAATTTGATAGGTTTTGTATAAACTCATTTGATAAATTTTCATCTGAGTCTAATGATAAAACCCAATCATTTTTAGCGAATGTAGCAGCTTTGTTTTTTGTTGGACCAAAACCTAAAAAATTACCTGTTATCAGATTTACATTTTTGTATGATAAAGCAATTTTTTCTGTATCATCAGTTGAATTATTGCTATAAACAACTACATCTTCAAATGTTTTTAATGAATCTAGAGTATTTTTTAATGTAGTTTGTGCATCTTTTGCAATAATCACACATGATATATTTTTTATATTAATCATTAACAGCTTTTCCTTTTAATCTTTTTTTGAAATTTTTTATCTCTTTATTTTTGTTTGAATAATATAAAACTTTAGATACAAATTCTTCATCACACTCATAGTGCTTTATATATTCATTAGCCATAATTGTAAGTATCTCATCACTTGCCCAAAGTTTTGAGAAATTTTTTGCCCTATCATCTTGAGAAAGCTTATAAAACATCATTCTATTTATGTCTACTATCTTAAATATATACCCATCGATACTTTTTTTTATTAATATATTACCTGGAGAATAATCGTTGTGAAATATATCATTGTTATGTAGTTTTAAAGTAAATCTGGCAAATGCTCTAAAAATTTCATCTTTGTTTGGAAATTCTTTATCTAAAAGAGATTCTCTTATTGTAAAATCATATTTAAACTCTTCACTAATAAAATAGCTCTCTCGCAAAAATCCAAGTTTATAAAACTCAATGTAAGCTATTGGTGTTGGTGTAAATTGTAAAATTTTCATAGAATATTCGTATGATTTTTTAGCTTTTGATTTTCTAAAATAAGAGTAAACTATTTGATTAATAATATTTGGTATTTTAAAAGACTTAACTACTGTGCTTATGTTAGAATGAGAGATTATTTTTAATTCATTTCTTGCTTTATGAATAGTGTTTGAATTACTCTCAAAATTTGATTTGATATTTAGAGTAAATTCTTTAAATAGTTGATATTTTTCATTTATTTGATATTTATAGCTCATTAGTATATCCAGGTTAAATAGTTATTTATATTGTTTTTGATAAAATTATTTTAATTATATCGTAAGAGGGCTTATGAACCAAAAGGGATACAAGGATTGAATAATAATAAAAATATTTTAGAATTTTGTCTCTCCCCTGATTTGGGTGGCTTAGAACTTTGTGTATTGGAAAATTTCAATTACTTTAGTAAAAAAACCAATACAAAATTAATAGTAGCGCC
>WFPU01000050.1 GCA_015487435.1 Sulfurimonas sp. | reverse complement strand
TTCCAAGTGACCGAAGTAATGCCCTTGTGGTACAAGCTTGGAATGACGATAGTTCCGTCATTCTGGACTTGATCCAGAATCTAATAGCTAATTGCTCAGAGAGTTCAATTTAATAACTTGAATTTTACCATAATTATATTTTCTTTAAAGCATCGCCAAATATATCAAAGGTGGATAAGCTATCACACCTATGTATGGCAAATATTTATTCAGTGGTGCTAGTATAGTTAGTGAGAGTTCTGGAGATATATCTTTATCTATAAATACTTTTTTCATTAAAAATATTTTTGTACCAATATCTAACATTTTTATAGCAAATAAGCCAAGTGCGTAAATATTATAATCAGTTACAATCATAAACCAAATAGCAAAATAAAATGTAGGGTGCTTGAGTAAAAATATAAATATATTTTTGTTATAAAATTCAAACATACGAGCAAGCATACCTATGAGAGTTGTAGCTTTTTGCCAATACACCTCATATATCTCTAAGAGTATAAATATAAAAATATAATTTAATAAAGTATCTTCAACCATCTGCTTATATAGACTCTCGTATCTCTTTATCTATTGCAAAAACATCATCAATGCTACTTGGCATCTGAGTATATTTTTCATATGTATCTATAATTATATTGCTAATGCTCATGAAATCTATCTCTTTATTTATAAATTTTTGAATTGCTACCTCATTTGCTGCATTTACAACAACACCCATATTCGGATTTTTAAGTAAATCTTCTTTAATTTCCCATATAGGATACCTGTTTTTATCTATTTGTCTAAACTCTAAATTTCCAATTTTAAGTAAATCCACATGCTTTAAAATATTTTTATCCATTTTTTTATCAAGTGCGTAAGCTATTGGAAGTTGCATATTTGCATGAGCAAAATGAGCTGTAGTGGAACCATCTTTAAAATCTATAAGCGCATGAATAAGTGATTTTGTTTCTATAATAGCATCATATTTGCCCTCGCCAAAAAGCCATCTAGCTTCTAAGAGTTCAAACATTTTATTCACCATAGTTGCACTGTCAATTGTTATCTTCTGTCCCATTGACCAATTTGGATGTTTCTGAGTATCTGCAAGTGTTGCATTTTTTAATCTATCTAAATCCCAATTACGAAACGCTCCGCCACTTGCAGTAATTATCATCTTACTTACTGGTTTATCTTGCATCAAATACCAAAGACCAAAATGTTCTGAATCTATTGGCTGAATTTTTGATCTATCTATAAAATTTCCACAAGCTACAAGACTTTCTTTATTGGCTAAAGCGATTCTTTTACCACATGCCAAAGCACTTAGAGTTGGACGAAGACCTAAAAAACCAACAAGCGCATTTACAACTAGATCACTCTCGCTATCTTCTATAGCACGAACTATATTTTCTTGCCCAGCATAAACATTTTTATGCCTTACATCTTTTATATCGTCTTTGTTTGAAATAACAACGACTTTTGGGTTGTGAATTTTAATCTGTTTATTTAAAAGTTCTATATTTTTTCCACAAACTAAAACTTCAATTTTTATGTTAAACTTTTTAGCAACCTCTAAAGTATTTACACCGATAGAACCAGTTGAACCTAGTAATACCAAACTATACAAGTCCTCTTAAAAGAACAAGCATTACAATAGCGCCAAAAAGGTACCCATCTATTCTATCAAGGACTCCGCCGTGACCTGGAAGCAGATCACCGCTATCTTTTACTCCAGCTGCTCTTTTGAGTGAAGATTCATATAAATCACCAAAAACTGAGCTTGTTGCTACCACAAAAGAGATTACAAATGCTGTCCATAAATCAACGATTGATAAACCTACAAACATTCCACTAATAGTTGCAACTAATACTCCACCAGCAACACCCTCCATAGTTTTGTTTGGACTTGTTTCACAAAATTTTGTTTTGCCAATACTTTTACCAACAGCATAAGCACCAACATCAGTCATTGCCACAACTATTAATAGCCACAAAAGACTAACTACATTATACTCTTGATACATTGTTAAAATAAAAAGCATACCTGCGGTTGGATATATAAAAGGTAGAAAATTTTTCCAAGCAATATCTTTATTAAAAGCTACAGCACTAGCATATGCAACGCCCGCCAAAACAAATAAATCATCTCCATATGGATAAATTCCAGCTAATAACCAAAGTCCAAATGCATATTTGATTAAACTACTGTTTTCAATCCCAAAAAGTTTTGCAGCTTCTTTAAATGCAAGTATATATATAACACCAAGAACTAACCACATGATAAAAAAGCTATCTATCCAACCAATAAAAAGCACAGCTAAAACTAAAACTAGCCCAGTTACAACTCTATCTGTATGAGATCCAAACATAAATATTTCCTTGCAGATGAAAATTAGAGATTTAAATTATATGATTATAACAAATTACACTTTAATATATTGTTTTAAAAGTTTAAAATATATATTGAGACCTTTGATTAATTATAAGTTAGATTCCAAGTCAAGCTTGGAATGACGATAGTTACGCCATCCTGGACTTGATCCAGAATCTAATAGCTAATTGTTCAAAGAGCCCAATTAATCAGTGGTCTCTATTATATTTCTGAAGATATAACTTTCTTATTTTCAATTTTCAAAATTCTGTCACAAAGAGGATACATAGCTTCATCATGTGTTACCATAATTATTGCGACATTTTGATCTACAGCTATCTTTTTAAGCATCTCAACTACTGCTATTGAGCGTGCAGAATCAAGAGCGGCTGTTGGTTCATCTGCTAAAATTATTTCTGGTTTATTAGCCAAAGCTCTTGCTATAGCAACCCTCTGATTTTGCCCACCTGATAATTGTGATGACATGGCATTTGCTTTATCTGCTATATCAAAATATTCTAAAAGCTCCATAGCTATCATTTCAGATTCTTTTTTTGACATTCCATTTGCTTGAGAGACCAATGTAACATTTTCTAAAACTGTTAAAAATGGAATTAAGTAGTGAGCTTGAAAGATAAAACCAATTTTTTCTCGTCTTATTTTTCTTGTCTCTTTAGTCAGCCATCGATTTTCATAAACTTTCTCATTTCCTAAGTAAATTGTCCCACTTGTTGGTTCTTCAACACAACCAATCATCATAAGTAATGTTGTTTTCCCAGCACCACTTGGAGCTATTAATGCTACCAATTCCCCTTTATCTATGCTAAAAGATGCACCATCAATAACATTAACAAGACTATCCCCCTTACCAAATCTTTTTACCAAATTTTCAACTTTAATGCTTTGTTCACCCATATTAACCCCCTATTGCTGTTGCAGGATCAGCATTTATAACTTTTTTAACACCAACAAATGATGCAAAAATAGAAGCTAATATAATTACAACAAAAAGCATTAAAGCATCTGGAGCTTCTAAGACAACCCTTTTTGGAAATTTATCATATATAAAATGTGAAAACATATTTCCAAATATAAATGCTAAAAAACCAAGCACTAATGTCTCTTGAACTATCATCTTAATTATCATACTATTTGGTATACCTAAGAGTTTTAAAATTGCTATCTCTTTCATTTTTTCTAAAGTCATGGTGTAGATAATAAGAGCGATAATAATCGTTGATACTACAACTAAAATTGCTGTAAAAAGACCAATTTGTTTTGAAGATTTTTCAATTAGATTTTTAGTAAGAATCTCTTTTTGACCCTCTCTTGTATAAACACTTTTATATTTAAATCTTCTTATGTCTTGTGCTACCTTATCTACTGAGTATCCAGTTTTAACTTTAGCAACTATGGCATTTACCATAGGAGTATTTACGCTCTTTATACCTCGTTCTCTGTCATTTCTGATCCGAGTGTTTGTATATGAAAACTGTAGTGTTTGGGCATCTTTTAAACTTATATAAACTAAAGGATCTCCACCAGAAGAGACGCTCCCATGCGTTATGCCTACAACTTTATAATCATCCCTTCCAAGGTGTATAATATCATTAAGTAAAAATCCGGTGTTATCAGAAACAACTATTTCATAGTGGGAATGATTTATTCCTCGCCCTTGCACTATTCTATCAGGATTGATAGGGTTAATATCTCCATTTGGATCAAATCCAACAGCTACTACACGAATAGGTTTTGGCGACTTAGGTAATTGAATATTTTGAAAAGTCATTGCTTCTGCTTTTGCTACTCCATCTATTACCCGAATGGTATCTTTTAGGTCTTGATGGATTCTTGAAGCTTCAGCAAATGGACCAAGTGTATTTTCTTGCACAATCCATAAATCAGCATCAATATCACCTAAAAGCACCTTAGCATCAACTATCATCCCCCTATATACGCCAATCATAATAAGAACGATTCCAAGCAACATACCAACACCCATCGCCGTTACTAAGAACTTACCCAGCGAATGAGAGATGTCTTTTTGCGCTAAATTAACCATTAGTGAATACTCATTCCCTCTTTAAGAGGTTTTTTATCTTTAGAAGTTACGATTAGTTTTGCATTTTGATTAATTCCAGAGACTCCTACTTCATTGTCTCCTCTAGCAATAACATTTACTTTTTGATAGTGTGCTTTATGCTCTTTATCTATCCATACACCAATTTCAGTGTCTCTATATACAAGCAGATTTGATGGTATTTTAATTAGGTTTGAGAACTGTTTTACAGTAACTAGAACCTCTGCTTGCTCATTTATATAAAAAGGAATTGGTAAATTTACAAAAGATATATTTATCTCTTTTTCTTGTGTAACTGCATCAGTTTGAGCCACTATTCGTTTAACGATCCCTTTATATTTTTTATCTTTTTGTGAGCGAAGAGTAATTATTGCTTTTTGATTAATAGCAATATCCCCGCTATTTTTTTCATCTATATAAGCTTTAATCCAAACATTTTTAGGATCTACAATTTTAAGTATATTTTGAGTAGAAGTGACACTTTGAGAGATCTCAGCCTCTTTAGATATTACATATCCATCTACAGGAGCATAAATTTTATAACGAGAAAATTTAGTACGAAGAGCATCAAGGGCTTTTTTTGCACGCTCTATCTCTATTTTTGCAGAGTTAATATGAGCCTGAGTTGCTTCACTTTGTGCTTCTATAACATCTAAGTCAGCTTTTGCTTTATCATATTCAGATTGAGATGCAAATGATTGTTTTTTTAACTTTGCATATCGGTTGTATGTAACTAAAGCTAGATTTTTTTGAGCTAATAGACTCTCTTTCTCTTTTTTAGATGCAATTAACTCGGAGTTGGCTTTTTTTACAGAAATTTTAGCCTCATCTAATAGCTGTGGCAAATCAACTGCATCCATTGTAACTAATAAATCTCCCTTTTTGACCCACTGACCCTCATCGGTTAATATAGTTAATATTTTACCTCCAGTTTGAGCAGTGATTGAATATATATTTTTTGCACCAACATTACCAATACCAAATACTTTAACCTCTATCTCTCCAAGAGTTGGTAAAATAGTTTTATAAGTTGTTTTGGGAATATAAATTTTATTATAAAAT
>WFPU01000049.1 GCA_015487435.1 Sulfurimonas sp. | reverse complement strand
ATTATAGATACTCTTCCCCTTTCACTTCTTCTTTTTAATGAAAAAACTCATCATAATCTTCCAAAAAATTATAAAAGTGAAGATGACTTTAAAAATAATCCGGTTGAAGATTCTAGAATAACCCAAATATTATTTCAAGATATAAAAAATAAATTCTCTTCACTAGATATAGATACTAAAAATATATTTTACTCATTATTAAATGATAATAAATATTTTAGTGGTTTTTTTCAATATATAAAAGATGATATTGATTTATGCCATTTAAGTGATAATGAACTTAGTAATGTTATTATTAAAATACATGGTCAGCTAATAATTAACCATCATTATTTGAATGAGGTTATAAAAGAATCATCAATAGAGTTAGCTTATATAATAGCACTCTTAACTCCATATACAGAGGTAAAATCACATCCACCAAAAATTTTGTATGATTATCCAGATATTGTAAAAATACAAAAGAAATTATGTTTTGATATTGATATTGCAAGTGAAAATTTAATTAATTTTTCAAAAGATGTTTTTGGATTTTCTAAGTTTAATGAATTTCCAAGATTAAATGCTAGTATACTGGATGAACCAAATATTTCTCAAAGAGAGATGGTAGAAGCATCTCTGCGAGATGAATCCTTTTTATGTATATTACCAACTGGTGGTGGAAAAACATTTACTTTTTGGTTACCAGCGGTTTATAAGGCGGCATCTTATAAAGCGTTAACAGTAGTCATATCCCCTTTGCAGGCACTTATAGAAGACCACATCTTTAGTTTTAATGCAAATGTTGCTAATTTTAAGGCAGTTGCTATTAGTGGATTCTTAAGTCCATCTGAAAGAAGTGATGCGATTGAACAAGTTGTCAATGGTGAAGCCGATATTTTGTATATAGCGCCTGAATCACTTCGTTCAAACATGATATTTAATATACTAAAAAATAGACTAATAGAAAGATTTGTTATTGACGAGGCTCATTGTCTTTCAACTTGGGGAAATGATTTTAGGCAAGATTACTATTATATTTGTGATTACATCAAAGAATTATTAGAAGAAAAAAAAGGATTTCAAGAGAGTATACCTATTTCTTGTTTTACTGCTACTGCTAAACCTAGTGTTATCGAAGATATAGAAAAGTATTTTTTAGATGGACTAGATATAAAATTAGATAAATACTTAGCAACGCCAGAGAGAAAAAATTTAGTATATAATTCAATAGAAGTAGACAAAAAGAGTAAGTATAAAGAATTATTAAAAATTTTAAATGAAAATGATGGTGCTTCTCTTGTTTATGTTCCATCATCTACAAAAGATTGTGATAGTGTAGCTGAGCAACTTTCCTTAGATACTTCAAAAAATGTGAAATCATTTCATTCTAAGCTTGAATCATCCATAAAAATGCAAATATTAAAAGATTATATAAATAATAAAATTGATGTTATTGTAGCAACAACAGCTTTTGGTATGGGCGTAGATAAACCAAATATTATCAATGTGATTCATTATGAAATATCTGATTCTTTAGAAAGTTATTCACAAGAAGCAGGTCGTGGAGCAAGAGATCAAAAGCTACAAGCATATTGCCCAATACTATTTGATGAAAATGATTTAGATAAGCATTTTGCAATACTAAATAGATCTAAGTTAACAGCAAGTGAAATAAATTCAATTTTTAAAGTTATAAAAAAAACTAAAAATGATGTTATTTATAAAACAGCTTTCGAATTAGCAAAAGAAGCGGGATGGGATGTAGAAGATAGTAGTAGTGATTACATAACTAAAGTTAAAACTGCACTTTTAGAACTTCAGCGTGAAGGATATATAACAAGACAAAGAAATAAAATTAATTTTTTTGCTGATTCTATTGCATTAAAGAGTATGGAAAAACTGCACGAACAATTAGATAATTTAAATTATACAAAAGATGAGAAAGAAAAACTTGTTTTAGTATTGCAAACTATTTTAGGTCGTGGTAAATCTGTCTCTATAGCAGTTGATGAATTAGCTCACTTAATAGGCTTTGCTAAACAAGAAGTATCACTTGCTATAAATCAGTTAAAAGAGATGAATATTCTTGGTGATTGTAAAGATTTGAGTTTAGAAGTTTCTATATATGCTATAAATGAATTTAAAAATATAATTAAAATTGAATTAGCTCTTTTTGAATTTATGAAAAATGAATTTAGCTCAAATGTCACAATACGTGAGTTAAATAATCATCTTTATAATAAAAAAATAGTAACTAAAAATGAAACAGTATTAATAAAATCAATAATTAAAAACTGGAAAAATAAATCTAATTTTTTATTTAAAAGACAAAATAGAGAGCTAGAT
>WFPU01000048.1 GCA_015487435.1 Sulfurimonas sp. | reverse complement strand
GCCAATGCCATAAAACTTACACAAGCACAATATAACCAACAGCTCCAAGATTATGTAACGCAAAAAGATAAAGAGATTCAAGAGCTTCAAGCAAAAATAAACTCTAATGATATGGCACAACAACTCGCTATCACCCAATCACTTAGTGCTGTAGAAAAAGAGAGAGATGCATTAAAAAGTAGCCTCGAACAATCAAAGCTAGAGAGTGAACTCACCGTAAAATCAATTCAAGAAAGATACGAGATGCAAATCAAAGACCGTGATGATGCCATAGAGAGACTACGGGATATGAAAGCAAGGCTCTCTACAAAAATGGTAGGAGAAACATTAGAACAACACTGCGAAATAGAGTTCAATCGTATCAGAGCAACAGCTTTTCCTCATGCATACTTTGAGAAGGATAATGATGCAAGTACGGGAAGCAAAGGTGATTATATTTTTAGAGAGAGTGATGAAGCAGGGGTAGAGGTTGTCTCTATAATGTTTGAGATGAAAAACGAAAGTGATACCACAGCAATCAAGAAAAAGAACGAAGATTTTTTAAAAGAGCTTGATAAAGACAGAAGAGAAAAAGGGTGTGAATATGCCGTACTTGTATCATTGCTTGAATCTGACAATGAGCTCTACAATACAGGAATAGTTGATCTCTCTTACAAATACCCAAAAATGTACATCATCAGACCACAGTTTTTTATACCGATGATTACACTCCTTAGAAATGCTTCACTGAACTCTTTAGAGTATAAAAAAGAGTTAGCCCTGGTTAAAGCGCAAAACATCGATGTAACAAACTTTGAGGAGGATCTTGAGAAGTTCAAAACAGCCTTTGGTAAAAACTACGATTTGGCATCACGAAAGTTTCAAGCTGCAATTGCCGAGATTGATAAATCAATAAGCCATCTGCAAAAAACTAAAGATGCACTTCTAAGTACAGATAGAAATCTCAGACTTGCAAATGACAAGGCGCAAGATGTAACGATTAAAAAGTTAACAAGAAAAAACCCGACAATGGCTGCAAAGTTTGAGGAACTCAAAGATGATGATTCTTAGAAAGTAAACTGAAGATAGGAGAAAAAATGCTTGATATTGAAACAGGATATATAAAAGTAGAGGGTAGAGACCATACAGTTTTAAATTATCATCAGAGTGATGATGCGATAGAACTAGACACAGATGAATATTATGCAATATTTATCCCAGAGAGCATGATTGATGATGTTGAAATAGATGGAGAGTTTCATGACTGGGGCAAGACGGAACGTGGTGAAGCGTATCATGTTTTTGGTTTTAGTGATTATCAAAGCTATATCTATGCTTATTCTAATATGTAACAACTAAGATGTATATTTTTGTATATGGCACTCTAAAACGAGGATTCCATAATCATTATCGCTTAGAGGATGCTGAGTTTATTTGTGAAGCAACAACTAAAGAGAAGTATCCAATGATAAATATAGAAGAGTATTTTCCATACCTTTTAAATAAAAAAGGGGTAGGACACTACATAAAAGGGGAGGTATATAGGATAGATGACGCAATTTTAGCGATGATAGATGTTTTAGAAGGGTATCCAGAACACTATACAAGAGAAACAATCAAGGTGCTCTCAAAAGGTATCACGCTTAAGGCTTTAGTCTATTTTTTAAATGAAGAGTTAGACTATAGTTCACTTGAACTGCTTGAGAGCTTTGAAGAAAAATAATTACAAAGGAAAACCGATGGAAACAATTACATTAGAATATTTTGAGAATCAAATAGATACGCTCTTTGAGGATAGCGAGGATCTACAAAACTCACTTTTAAAACAATACATGCTTGATAAGGATAAAGATATCTATATTACACCAAACGATCGACTTGACGAAGAGTTAGAGTGTATGAAAAAATTGCACATAAACAGAGATGGGTTGGATCTTTATCTTTATGTCATTAAAGTTGATCGAAGTCACTTACCTAAAAAAACAATAAAGTAGTTCATTTATAAGATCATTGAAAAGAAGATGAACTATGACAGATAATATATTTATGATTTCAGATGCCAGTTATTCCAGTCGTACTAGGTGTGCAGGTTTAGGTATAATTGATTTGCATACCAATAAGGAATACTCTTACGCTTTTCCGGAGGTGGACAGTTCTTATCATGCAGAATACAGAGCATTGTTGCTAAGTGTATCAATTGCATTAAGAAACAACTATAACAATGTTGTATTTGTTTATGATAATAAAAATTTAAATCTTAAATCCTTAAAAGTTTGGCTTCATGGAAAAATTGACTC
>WFPU01000047.1 GCA_015487435.1 Sulfurimonas sp. | reverse complement strand
TAACTATAGTTAGTTAAATGGATTTGTGATCTTTTTATAGGTTGTGACACAACTTGTGACGGTTTGATATGTTAAGATGTAGCATCATACTTTACATAATTATCTATTTAGGAGCAACAGGCTCATCTATCTCTTCTTCTGGTGTTGTGTTTGCACCTAAATCGGCAGTTTCTTTTTTGACGACTTCTGCTTTGCTGTTTGCTTTTGTTTCATCTCTCGCATTTTCAACATCTTTTAATGATGTCTCTTCTTTTATTTCGACCGTTTCTGATTAAAAGTTTCCCTCATGGATGGATGACAAGCTTACAATATCATCAAATTTACTCGGAATCAAATCCCTCTCAATAGAGAGCAGGTATTTCTCTACAGCTTCTTCTTTGGAGTAATTATCTTTACCAACTTTTTTAAGTATGACATTTCTGTGGCTATCAAAAAAATCTTCATAGCTTTCACCCTCGAAAGGCAAATCATATCGCACCCGATTAATAACATCACTAAGCCTGCTTAATCTTTGAATAATGTTGGTTCTATATGCTTCTATAAACTCTTGTTCCTCTTCCCTTAAACTATTGTCTATAAAACTGAAATCAAGATGTTCATATATCTTTTGAGCCAACTTTTTAAAATCATTGAAATATTGAGTTTTTGAGATTTTGTTTTGTTGTAAAAATTCAAGCATGTCAAACACAGCTATCTTTTCAAACTCAAACTCATCATCTATAGCCATCGCCATATCTTGTGCATATTTATCTTTATACATCGTAACATTCACGATGTCATAAAACGGTGCTATCTCCAAGCCATCTTTATCTACAAAAAAAGAGATATTTTTCCCATGAGCATCACTGTTACCTAAAATAAGATTTATCATATTCCAAGTCACCAGCTCTTTTTTAAATAAAAGAGGAATTTTCGCTTCCTCTGCAAGATGAAAGAGTTTTTGAAATGAAACCCCGTCTCTTATGTCTTTAGAATTATATAACCGTTCATATTTGTAAGTTGAGGGATAACCCAATGCTTGTGTAGAGTCAATGATATGCAGTCTCTCTACATACTCGTTACTGATAATCTTTCTGTCAAATCGTTCCACAAATAAAACAGGCTCACTCCCTATTTTTTTGTACTCCACATCGACAACATTAATGCCGACCTCTTTTGCAAGTTTCAAAGAGAGATACTCATTTAAAATAACATTCTCGTTTTTTCTATTGAACTTCAAAATATGGGTAGAGCAAATATCTCCTTCCCCTAAGCCGACAACACCGTCAATAATGGCAACTGCTAATTTCTCTTGCACACCAGCAAGGCTTAGTCTTAGTTTCTCATCCCAAAGGATGATAGGCTGAACATCTCTTTGTGCAACCCTTTGTTCAAGCTCATCAAGCGGTATCTCTCTAAAAGTTGTTTCTATATTCAACTCTTGTGTATCTGTAAAGGTTAAGGCACCTGTTGTTTCAGAACCTATATGCTTTAATATGGAGAACTTATCAGATTTGGAGATTTGATAATAAATACTCATCTCCTCTAAGCCGTTCCCCTCTGGCAATAGATTCTCAATAAACAGTTTAAAAGCATAATCATCATAGCCACTAAACTTTAAAGATGGACTGAGCTCGAATCCCTCCTTTATCCAATTATCATCATAGGCAAAAGAAAAGTCATTTGTTAAAGAATCGTATTGAAGTACCCCCACTAAAGTTTTTTTATAATGAACATAGAGTGTCTGCATCTCTAATCCTCAAACTTTATCTTTATGCCCAGCATTTTCGCAACATGAAGAGCAGTTGAGAGACGAACACCCTTTGAGCCTTTTTCAAGTTTCTGCAATGTAACATTTGTTATTTGACAAAATGAAGCGGTTTCCATAATAGTAAGACCTAACTCTGTTCGCTTCGCTTTGATAACTTTTGCAAAGTCCTCTTCATCTTTGATATTTGTAAATGTAACTTTTGGGGCAGGTACAACTTTTTTACCTTTTGCCATAAGGTCGCCTTTTCATTTTATTAATACTTAAATATTATTATATCAAAGAGAGAAAGAGAAAGTCAATTAAAATATACTATAGTATTATTATAATATGCAAAATTGAATTATTTTCTCATATTAATACTTTTGTATTATTTAATAAGCCTATTTAGGAGCAATTGATTCATCTATATCTTCATTTAGTGCTGTATTTATACCTAAATCGGTAGTCTCTTTTTTAACGATTTTTGCTTTGTTATTTGCTTCTACTTCATCTCTTGCGGTTTCTGCATCTTTTAACGATGTTTCGTTTTTTATTTCGCTTGTTTCTGATTCAAAGTTTCCCTCATGGATAGAGGATAAGTTTATACTCATATCTTTTAAATGTTCATCTCTAAGTATTACAGATACTTGGCTTTGTATATCAGTAACACATTCATGAATATTGTCTTCACTAATATTTAACTCTCTTGCTCTTTGCTCAAATTCTAATAATTTAGTAGCTATATTATGGATGATTTCAATAGCCTCTCTTTTTTGAATTAAATTTTCTTTTGCAACCTTTAAAAAATCATCCACTACAAAATCTTTCCCTTTTCCATTGATGGTTGATAAATGCTCCTGTAGAAAACCTTTTGAATATGTTATATCGTATGCAGGAGCTAAATCCCAATCTCCATCTCTGCTCATCATAAATTCAAAGTTCTTGGCATGGTCGTCTAAGTTAAAAGCAAGAGCATTAAAAACCATTCTTTTATACAACTCCTTAACTGTTGATTGTTTGGTGCACACAATATTGGTAAATCTAAAGAGTTCTTCGTATGACATCCCTTTTGCAACACTTATATCTTTATGCATCAGACCAGAAGCACTACAGGTATGAATTTTATTATCATCTTTATCTCTGTCGTACCGTTCTATGATTAAATGATGTTCGCCATTCTCCTCATGTAAATAGATATTTGGTACATCAATGCCACACTCTTTAGCAAGAGTTAAATAGAGATACTCCATTTTAGTAAACCCGATGCTTTCATCGACTCCATCCTTATTTGGATACACTTCATCAAATTTTATAATCGCTCTGCTAAAACCTTCATCTAAAATTTTATTGTTGTATTTAATCTGCTCTGTATCGCTATTATATGTCACTAACATCTTAGGTCTGGCACCGCCAATTGGAGAGGCACTGTCTATAATATTCATAAGCATATCTATAGAATAATCATCTCCTTGCTTTTGAAGCACTTTAATCATATCTTCTCGCATATTTTTTACGGATACAGTTTTTTGGATATCCTCAAAGTCTTGATGCTCCTTTGGTTTATACTCTATCGCTCCCATACCTCTGTCTGCTATGAAGATTAATTTATGAAGCAATGTGACTTCATCTTTTCTAAAACCTTTATTTTCAAAATATCTATATATAAATGGCATACCATGCTTATCAGGTAAACTATCAAAGAATACCCCTGCCATCCCTTGATATACCTCAAAATTATCTCTATTTGTATATCCCTTACTATGCTCTTTAATATTAAGCTTAAGAGGAGATATATTAATATTTTTGCTTCTAAACTCATCATCATAGTCAAAATAAACTCTATTTTGATACAAGCTCAATGTTCCAATCTTCATACCATAGATAAACGCTTCTACTTCGAGTAAATCATCACTTTTCACTACTTTTCCTTATTCTTTTTGGAAGTTGTTGCTGTTTTTTTGCCAATCTTATATCTTCTATAGTTTTTATCTCTTCAAAGGCGATAAGCCCCTCTAAATTATCCCACATTTTCAAAGAATACATTATCTTAATCAGACTAACCAAGTTGATGTTTTTTTTATATATGAATGACTGATAAGTAGCAAGAGGAACATTTGCTATCTCACATAAATCTACTTGTCTTAGTTTCATCTGTTTTCTAGTTTTTTCTATATTTTCAACAAGAGAATCTATAATTTCTGAGGGTGTTTTTAATTCTATCATAATGCCTACTATAATAAGTTTAACGATATTATATCGAATTAAGACATATTATTGCAAGTTTAAAAGTTTGTAAAAAATAAGGATAAGAAGTGGAAGGTGTCGCAACATGCCTCTTTGGAGATACATGCAAATGTCTGTTCCGTAAGGTTGCGGATGAAAGCAACACCCAAGGAGAATTATATCAAAAACCACTATTTTAGATTTATAAAGTTTCGTAAATAGTTTAAATAAAATTCCTTCTCCCTTACATAAAACAGTTTAGAAAGTTTTTTATCTGCCTTGAGTCTGTTTTTAATGAAATTGAAAAATGAAGATTTGCATTTTTGAGAGAGAAGGTAATAGACCACCAAGAAGAGTTCCACACTCTCTCGATCCATAGCATACTTCTCAGCTTTCTTGGCACTAAAATAATTTTTGAGGAATTGCTTATCCTTATCTTTTGCAATATCAACACAAAAAGCTCTTATCTCCTTACATGGTTTTTGTTTGAGTTTTTTAATCTTTGCTTTGAGCTTTTGATGTTCATTGGTAGGTGGCAGTAAATTGTTTACTATCCTCTTTTTGGTTGTATCATCCATATTGCTCAGTTTATCAATAATGTTTTTGATGACAGATATATAATGTTCCTGAGATTTAGGGATTTGAAATTGGGTTACATCAATATTTTTACTGCAACTTCTATTGATAAATTTGTAAAATCGTTGTCGGTTCTTTTTGGCTTTAAGGAGATTATATACATCACTGAAA
This sequence comes from Sulfurimonas sp., assembly GCA_015487435.1. Classification (GTDB taxonomy): domain Bacteria; phylum Campylobacterota; class Campylobacteria; order Campylobacterales; family Sulfurimonadaceae; genus Sulfurimonas. Next base: position 3,698 of record WFPU01000047.1, on the reverse strand, counting down.
AAGTCTAAACTACTCTCTTCTACAAGAACAGGTGGATAGAGTTGATTGTATCTATAACTCTTTAAAATTTCATACTCAGTATCACTAGCAATACTCATAAATGCTCTGATGATTTTAGATTGCGAGTAGCTTTTAAATGCTTGGAATAAATTTGCGTCATCTAGCCTTTTTTGCACGGTATCTTTGATACTAAGTTTTTCTTGTAAGCTTCTTGCTTTTCTCGCAAGTTTATCAGCATCATCTACAAAGACCCTCTTGAGCCAAAGAAACTGGTAGGAATCTATCTTGTCAACTAGCCACAACTTGAGTGTATCTAAATTAAGAGCTCTATTATCATAAACAAACACAACATTGTCGTAACCATTCTCGATAGCTATGCGTACACTAAATAGTAAGGCTCTATATTCAGCTACATGGGAGCTTTGGATGTTGGATATAGAGTGAGAATACTTTTTGCCAGTATGTAAATCTATGACACCTAAACCTGCGCACTTGGTACGACTAGAATAGCTGGCATCTGAAATTATAAAAATATTATCCGTCATCAACTTTCCTCTGCTAAAAAAATAAGCGTAACTTTATTCTTTTAAAGCCTCCTCCTTTTCCTCTTCGGTCATCTCACCGATTTCAATAAGGTAGTTGTAGTAATTTTCTCTTGTTTCTTGTAATTCTTCTTCTGTAAGGTCAGAAAATTCCATCCCTTTTTTAAAAGGTGATAAGTCAAACTTTATTGCGTTATCATCATCACATACGATGTACTTGTCTGAAAGTCGCATAGAGAAGTGTCTTGGAGGTGTGTCTTCTGAAATTGCTTTAACGATTGTTTCTCCAGATGAATTCTCCATGTAAATACAATTCTCCTTTATATTAACCCCGTTTGCAGTTAGGCATCTATAAACATCATCATATATTGCATCCATATTACTAGCAAAGCTCATAATTTTTTCCTTTTTTGATTTTTTGTGTAAAATATCTCTTATCACATGTAAGATGGAAGAGAGTCCTATACAGAACTATTTTATAGGTTTTTTTGGCAAATCTTCTCTATCAACTTTTACAACATAAAGATATAAATCCATTCCCGCTCTTTGTGTTTGCAATTTCTTTAAACACTCGATGTCATCTTCTTCATCCAACTCACTATTCGGTGTGATAAAAATATCTTTATCTTTATCATACATGTACTGCTTTAACAAAGAGTTTTTTAAATCCTCTTCATCCTCAAAGAGAGTATCTAGCATATTTTCAAAATATTCTAATGTGATTGTTTCCATTGGTTTTCCTTTGTAATTATTTTTCTTCAAATCTCTCAAGCAGTTCCAGTGAGCTATAGTCTAACTCTTCATTTAAAAAATAGACTAAAGCTTTGAGCGTGATACCTTTTGAGAGCACCTCAATTGTTTCTCTTGTGTAGTGTTCAGGATATCCTTCTAAAACATCCAACATCGTTAAAATTGCATCATCTATCCTATATACCTCCCCTTGAATGTTATGTCCCACACCTTTTTGATTTAAAAGGTATGGGAAGTATCCCTCTGTGTTGACCATTGGATACTTCTCTTTAGTTGTTGCTTCGCAAATAAACTCGGCATTTTCTAAAAGGTAGTGGTTATGAAAACTCTGCTTTAGAGTTCCATATGCAAAGATGTACATCTACTCTACTTCTTTAACATCTAAGTTTTCTTCATCATCTTCTTCTGCAATGTACTCTAATTCAAGAGCTTGTACATTTGCTATTGCATTACCGGCAATGCCTTTGATGGAGCCATACATACCTATCGTATTGTCAAGTACTTTTTCAAGCTGTTTCTCTCTTTGCTTCCATAGTTTTGCCATTGCTCTTTTTTCTCTGTCAAGATCGCTTTGCATTGCACTAAAACCTTCAACAATTGCTTCAACTTGCATGGCAAACTCATTACCTGTTAAATAGTTATACAGTAGTGACATCTTGTCATTTTTGCCCTCTTGCGAGAGTTTTGCAAGTGAGACTTGAACGAGAGAATTACGGATAAGGGCTACACTTCCTTTAAATTCATCATAGGTGCAAACCCATATCCCATCATAAAATCCCATTCTCTCTAGCTCTTTTGGCAAAACAGTCGTTATTAGTACACCAACATCAGCACCTTTTTCTCTCATATCTGCTTTGAATTTTTCTATCCACGACTTTTGGAACTCTTTGGTGCGTTTGGATTCATAATAGATTTTTCCACAGTTTGGTAGCTCAGGAGTATTAACTATCTGCATGCAATCAGCTCCTCTTTGCCCCTTTTTAATCTCCTCAATAGTGTCAAGTGGGAATTTAGCCGAGAGATATTCCTCTATCGCTAATTCTTGCACCTCTCCTTGTGTTTGCATAGAACCTTGCTCCGCTTTTCTTTGAGCAATTTGGAGTTGTTCTTGCATTTGTCGTACTTTTTCCTCGGCTTCTTTGAGTTTGAGTTCATGTTGAGAATTGACCTCTTGGATAGCCTTTTGTTTCTCCTCTGCTAATTTTTCATAAAATTCTATTTGGGCTTCAGATTTGGCTTTTGCTTCAACTTCTTGCATCTTCATTTTAAGTTTTGCAATCTCTGCTTTGTTTGCTTCAAACTCTTGGAGCTGTGCAGACTTTTCTTGAAGGGCATCTTCTAACTTTTTGTGTTTAAGAGCATTCTCTTGTTCTAGTTGTGCTCTTATTTGAGCAGCTTGTTCTTCTTTACTTTGTTGGAGTGCAGCTTGGAGCTTTTTATCTGCTTCTTGTTGCAAAAATAGCAGCTGTTTACTTTTCTTTGCAAGTTCCTCTTTTAAAAGTGCTTCTTCTTGCTCTTTAATTTGCATCATCTCTTGTTGAATACTTGTTCTTAAATCTTGTTCTCTGGCTTTGAGTCTAAGTGCTAGTGCATCTTGCAATTTATCTTCAAACTGCTCTTGCTGTTGTTTTAAAACTTCTTCTTTTTGTTTTAATTCTATTTGTGCTTTTTTGTACTGTTCTCTCTTTTTTTCAAAATCTGCATCAAATTTAGTTTGCAGTTGAGAGTAAAGAGCATCTTCAATATTAATTTGAGTATGACATTGAGGGCAGAGTATCGTTGCTTTGTTTTCCATGAGAGTTCCTTTTTTTTAGTAAGAATATCAAAAAAGATAGGAGCAGATAGATATAATTCACAAAATGAAATATATTTTTGCTCAACTGAGGTTGTCGCACTATAGAATTGTAAAATAACTACTGATAAAAATATTTATCATCTAAGACATTAGCACCGACAAGATAAAAGTCAAGTCGGTGTGAAGAATACATGAAAGTAAGGAGAAAAAACAGCCTAGAAACGGAACTTAATGTTACCACCGATATTTGTAAACTTCGTGTTTCCAAGACTTGAACCATCACCAGCAGTTAAATCGTAATCGGTAGTTGTGTATTCAACACCGACACTTAAATGCTCCCAAATTGTATAGTCAACACCTGCACCGTAACGAATACCATAACCTGTAACAGTATCAGTAGAACCATCAGAGAAAGTGTAATCCATAGAAGTACCATAGTAGCCGATAATACCGAACACATTTAAATCATCAATAAAAGTCCATCCAAGATGAAGCTGACCGCCATAAGTTGACATATCATTTGTAGTGCCACTTGCGAACTCGAAGCTTTGATAGCCATAATCTACCTCACCCCCGAACAAAAAGTTTCCTGTTGACTCAAAATGACCATT
>WFPU01000046.1 GCA_015487435.1 Sulfurimonas sp. | reverse complement strand
CAGATAAAAAATTAGATAATTTTATAGATAATGAAAACAAATCAACTCTAAAAAGAAATAAACTGTTTCCAATGATTCCCGCCTTAAAATTAGCAAAATTTATTGATAATAACAGTATTGATATTATCCATTTTCATTGGACTAGGGATATAGCAACTGTTGTTTTTGCAAAACTCTTTAGCAAAAAAAAGCCACAGATAATTCAATCACGACACATGAGAATTACAAGATTTAAAGATGATTTTTATCATAAATGGCTCTATAAAAATATTAATACTATCCATGCTGTAACAAATCAGCTAAAAGAGCAGTTAGAGAGATTTATACCTTTGAGTGTAAGACCAAAAATACAACATATATATTTAGGTGTTAAAGAGACGAAGATTGATGATAAGTTAGTAGATAATTTAAGAACTAAATATAAACTAGAAGATAGTTTTGTTGTTGGAATAGTTGGCAGGATTGAAGAGGGTAAAGGGCAGTATATTGTCATAGATGCTATGAAAAAATTAAAAGATTCTAACATTAAGATCCTTATTGTTGGTAATACTATGGATGAAGAGTATTTAAATACATTAAAAGCAAAAGTTTCAGATATGGGACTTGATGATAAAGTTATATTTACAGGTTTTACTAATAATGTGGACGAACATATAAAACTATGTGATGTAACCGTTCTAGCTACTCCTATGGAGACATTTGGTTTGGTTGTGATAGAATCGATGATTAATAAAGTATGTGTGATTGCAACAAATAAGGGTGGTCCATTAGAGATAATTGATGATAAAATTGATGGACTTCTTTTTGAGAGGAGCAGTGATGATTTATCTAAAAAAATAAATTCACTTTATTTGGATCCATCATATAAAGAAAAATTATCATCAAATGCTTATGAGAAAGCAAAGGTAAAATTTAACTCTGAAAAACAAAATAGAGAGTTATATAAAATAGTTCAGGGGATGAAAGATTGAAATTAAATTTTAGAAGAGGAAGTGCATTTGCTAGTAAAAAAGCTAAAGCATATTTAGATACGATTAATCCACAAGATATTAAAAATATAGCAGTAATACGCCATGCTGCTATTGGTGATTTTATGAATATTCGCCCATTTTTAATTAACCTAAGAGAATTTTTTTCCAATGCTAAAGTAACTCTAAGTGTAAATAGGAGTAGCATGTATGGTATTCCTAAAGATTTAATAGATGATATTCATATCATGGATAAAGATAATCCAAATGATAGAACTAAAAAAACAACATTTTTTCAAAGAATAAAACAAGCAAGACAACTACCCCAACAAGATATTGTATTTGATTTAACAGATAGCTCTCTTAGTTTATTAGTAATATTTTTTTCAACAGCTAAGTTAAAGATAGGCTATCCTTACAGAAGCTTAAGAAGAGTGTTTTATGATATAGCAACTCTTAGAAGCGACTTTGTTGTAGAAGCTGAATCAACTCAACATATGCTTAATTTATTAGGTTCTAAAAAATTAACACCACTTGAGTATGGGTATGAAGAAAAACATCCTAAAGTTGATAAAAAAAAGATCATTTATTTTGCTGGTGCATCTACAGCAGATAAGTGCTGGGAAAAAAGAAAATATCAAGATTTGATTAATAAATTGTCAGATAAATATCCAGATTATGAACATATAATACTTCAAGGTTTGCATGATCATGAAAAATTTTTAGAAATATATGAACCGTTAAATCAGAAAAAAAATGTGAAACTGCAAGCTGTTATGGAACTAGATGATGCTATGCAGTTTTTGGCTAATAGCAGATGTGTAATTTCAAATGATACAGGTGTACGAAATATGGCAATTGCAGTTGAGACACCAACAGTGGGTATATTTTTTACAACAGGCGCATTTAGATATTGGCCTAGAGATGGCAAACATAGTTGTGTATTTAATTTAGAATATAGTAGTCCAAGTCTTGAAGATGTATTCGAATCTACAACTGATTTAATCTATAAAATATATGGTTAATTAGGGTAAATAATGAAAGTTAGTATAATTATAAATGTATATAAAAATGTAGATGCTCTAAGATTAATACTGGAGTCATTACAACTCCAGACATATAAAAAATTTGAAGTTGTAATTTGTGAAGATGGTGAAGATAGTGATATGAAAAGTTTAATTAACTCAAACACTAAATTGAATATTGTTCATACGACACAAAAAGATCTAGGAATCAGAAAAGCTGAATCATTAAATAATGGAATTAGAGCATCCACTGGCGAATATTTGATTTTTATTGATGGTGATTGTATACCTTACTCTACATTTATTGAATCACATCTATTGCTTGCTCAAAAAAATTGTGTTTTATCAGGAAGAAGAGTAAATTTAACTAAAGAACTTACTGAAGATTTAAAAACTAATAAGATAAAAGCTTATGATATAGAAAAAAATCTTTGGAAATTTTTATACTTAGGATTAAATAGGGATGTTAGGCTAGAACAAGGTGTATATTTTCATCCAGATAGCTTTATAAATAAATATATTTTATCAAAAAGAAAAAGACATGTTAGTATTATTGGGTGTCATTTTTCTTGCTTTAAAAAAGATATTGTAGCTATAAATGGTTTTGATGAAAGTTATGGAGAATCAGGAGTTTCAGATGATGTTGATTTAGATTGGAGATTTAGAGCATCTGGATTAAAATTTAAATCTTGTAAAAATATTGCTAATATGTTTCACATGTACCATAGTGTACACAATAGAGGTGATGGTTCAGATATGTATAACTTAATGAATAAAAGAAAAGCAAAAAATAAATTTATATGTAGTGAAGGATTGAACTTAGATGAGTGAAAATACTTTTGTTTCTTTTATTACTATAAATTACAACTCTTCAAAATTTACAATAGATTTAATAAAAAGCATTTATAAATATAGCTCTGTTAAGTATGAGATTATTATTGTTGATAATAAATCAAAGGAAAATGATTTAGTAAACTTAGAAAAATTCACTATGTATGATTCTAAAATAAAGTTAATTAAAAATAGTTCTAATGAAGGCTTTGCTTCTGGAAATATGCTTGGTGTCAAACACGCTAAAGGAAAGTATTTTTTCTTTATAAACAATGATACGCGGTTATTAAATGATTGTTCTTTAATAATGTCTAAGTATTTAGATATAAATAAAGATATTGTTTTAGCTACTGCAAAAGTTAAAGATGAAAAAGGAAATTTTTCATCATCATATAAATTATTTCCAAGTTTAACAAAGGAACTATTTGGTAATTCTATAGCAAGAAAATTTAGTAAACATAATTTTCCAAGCAATAAAGTCAAACTTGACAAACCAACATTGGTAGAAGTTGTTAGTGGCTCTTGTATGTTTTTCAGGGCAGTTGATTTTAATATGATTGGTGGATTTGATACAGAATTCTTTTTATATTGCGAAGAGGAAGATTTATCAAAAAGGGTTTGGAATTTTGGTAAAAAAGTAATATTTTTACCAGATGCTGAAATACTTCATCATAGTGGAGGAAGTACTACTAAAAATTTTGAAATTGAAAGGGAGTATTATATTTCATATATCTATTTATTAAATAAACATTTCAATTTTTTTGTAAAATCTTCTTTAAAAACCCTACTAATCTTTAAATTATTTAGAAGAAGCTTTAAGAAAAAAAATGGATTCAAACTTTTCTTATGTGCTTTAAATTCATGTCCTAAAGCTCTTAGTTTAAGATTTAAGTGATTTTATTATTTTATAAAAGTTATTTTTTTTGAATTAAGAACAACTAATACACCTAATAGTGTAAAAATTTTACCTAAATCTTTTACATTTTCAACTATAGCACCACCTTGTAAGGATGAAAAAATAAATACAAATATGAGTAGTACCTTAAGTAGCCTAAAAATATCATCATCTGGCTTAGTTTTTAATAGTTGATAATATATATTCAAATAAATAATTAATCCTATAAATCCAAACTTTACTAATATGTCTAATATCTCACTATGCAAACCATTTTGCATTATATGAATAAGCATGTCAGCATTTTCATCATTTGAATCAATGATGTTTTTTTTTACTAAAGTTTTTTGGTCACCATCTCCAACTCCAAACAAAAAGTTTTCCTTAATTATATCTGCTGAATAGTACCAATGCCCTGCTCTTGAACCTAAGGAGGTTCCAAAATGTTTATTTTCTATTAATTTAGTAAAATTATCAATGGTCTGATTAACTTTTGTATTAAACATATTGCTGTAGTTATAAGACAATATATATGCAATAGTGATTATTGGAAACACATATAATGCTATTTTTTTTAAATTAAATTTATGTATATTTATAATAACAATAATGATAC
>WFPU01000045.1 GCA_015487435.1 Sulfurimonas sp. | reverse complement strand
GCTTAAACTATTTGACCATATCTATAATTAAATTTAAGATAAAATAATGGTCGTTATTTTAAAGGAAAAAACATGTCTGCAATTACAATACTTTCAAAAACTGAAGAAAAAAGTCTTTATTCATTAAAAGAACTCAATTTTAAAGAAAAAGTCCATTTTTTTCAAATTCCAACTATATTACTAGAAAAAGTGCTTTCATTTGAGTTAGATGATGGAAAAGTTGTATTTCTTTTAATGTATGGCTACTTTAAAGCATTTCACCAATTTTATGATGTTTCGGAGTATAATCAATCTGATTTAGATTATATATGTGAAAAATATGAATTGCCTATCATACATCAAATTGACATTACGAAGAGAAGATACCAACAATACAAAGTTATTATAAAATCACATCTACAAGTCAATGAATACACAGATGAGATTAAAGCTACTCTTCAAAAAGAAGCAAATAACCTTGCTAACAACTTCATCCATCGTAAAAAAATATTTTATACACTCGTAAATCTTTCCAAAAAACTCAACATAGAAATACCATGTTACACAGAACTCACACGAATCATTCAAGTTGCACTCAACACCCAGAAAAAAGATATTTTAGAAAAGCTAGAGTCGCTTCGAGAGGATGAAAGACTAAAAATACTTGATGAGTTCCTTGAAAAAGATAAAGATTCCAAAAATAGGTATAGAATTGCCTACTTCAGGAGGCTTGAACACTCTACAGCAAAGAATCAAATGCTGCTTAGTTTGGGAAAACTTCATACTATGCAGTCTAAGTTTAATATTTTAAAAGAGATCATTAATAATGTTGGTATTACACCTAAAATAGCTCAATATTATGCTAAATGGGTAGAAAAAGGAAAAACATTTCAACTAAATCAGACAAATAGACTTAATGAAAAATATGGGGGTCTGAATCATCATATTTTCTTATAGCTAACAAGATAATCATCGACTATTTTCAACTTCAAGCTTTTAGTAAATCCGTTATGAATTTTAAGTAGCTTTTTCATAGGAGAAAAGACTCCACCATCTATTGCATTTGTCGTGTTATGTATTTTGAATTCTTTGTGATTTTTGTATGTAAAAAGGTACGGTAAATTTGTTTTCAAACTCTTATAGGCAGAGACTAGTTTTTGGTGAGTAAATGACTCTTGTAAAGTATCAGGATTTATAGTTTTCTCTGCTAAAAAATCTTTATGTTTTTCATACCACTCATTAAGTTTTTTTGTAAAGATTGTTTGAGTTGTTGATGTTAGGTTGTACATGATTTTTTGGAGATCTTTACCAGCTTCTAATCTTGGATGCATTGTTATGTATCTCTGTATAACTTTCTTTTGATGAAAGTGGCACATTTGTACTGGATAGTCTTCAAAAGCCTTATATAAGCCTCTTTTGCCATCAATAATGATGGCTTTGATTTCATATCCTAAGTCTAAAAGTCTTTGAAGTAGCTGCTTATAGTCTTTTACAAGTTCACTTTGTACATGCTTCCATATAAGAACTTCTTTTGACAGAATATCTTTGAAAACTAGAGTACCCAGTTTATCTTTTCTCTTTCCATAAAAAGTAGCATCACAAACTATTACTACAGCTCTAGGATTATGAGTTTTTTCAACTGGTTCGTATTCAAATATTTGTTTTCTTATCCATGGAATACTACGATGATAATCTTCTGCTAAATGCATTAAAATTTGTCTACGATAAACATACTTCTTGAAGATGCTTTCTTGTAAGTTTTTAGGTCTTCTTTTGGATTGAAATTTTTTGTTACAATCGTTACATTTATATCTCTGAATTCCTCGCCTGATACCTATCTTTTTAGTATTGTTTTTTTGACAACTTGGACATATTTTTGCAGTTTTTTACAGCCATTTTTAAATAAACCTTTGTTTACTACCAATGTACCATACTTTCAAGCACTTTTCAGACCCCCATATTTTTCATTAAGTCAAATATATCTACATTGAATGAAATTGAAGCTATTGTGAAAGATGAAAAATTATCAGCCGTTAAAAAAGTAATAGAAATAGAACAATTAATTGAAAAGAAAACACAAACTTTAAAAAATATACTCAACGAGAAAAAAGTATTTGATACTGTCCTTGAAAACAAATATGATTTTATAGAGAAGAAGTCTATCTCACTCCAAGGTAAGCTTTCGGGTGTTTTAAAAGCTATTAAATTTGATGAGGCTACTTCAAATAAAAATATAATAGCAGTAATCAAGCACTTCAAAGGGAGCTCTAATATTACTTCCAAAGCTCCAAAAGAGTTCCTCAGTGATGAAGAGAAAACGGCGGTCTACGAGAGCGGTAAATTTAGAGTTTCTCTTTACAAAGCTTTACTCTTTTTTCATGTGAGTGATGCCATTAAAAATGGAACTCTCAATCTCAAATATTCTCTTAAATATCGTAACTTTGAGGATTATCTCATTGACAAAGATGAATGGGAGAAAAACAAAGATACACTTCTAAAAGTCCATGAATTAGAGGGTTTGAAAGATTATGAGGAGTTTATTAAACCTGTCAAAGAGAAGTTAGAGAAAAGTTTTAAACAGACAAACGAGAATATAAAAAAAGGTTTTAATACCTATTTTACAGCGACAGATGACTCCTACATTTTAAAGACTCCAAAGCTTGATAAAGAGGATGATGAAGAGTCTATTGCAAAGTATTTTCCTGTAAATGAGTATATATCTGTTATTGACTTATTGCGTGCGATAAATGAGGAGACTAACTTTCTCTCATCATTTCAGCACTATAATCGAGGGAAATCTAAAACTAATCACAATCTTCTCTTGGCAGCACTCCTTGGATATGGCTGTAATCTTTCATTACCAAAAATGGGGAAAATCTCAAAAGGAATCAATGAAAATCAACTTGATAATGTAAAGACCTGGTATATGAGTGAAGAAAACACAAATGAGGCTAATGACAAGATTGTTGCTTTTATGGATAAACTTGAGATTGTAAAATTTATGAGAGCAAATAAGGGTATAAATCACACTTCTAGTGATGGACAAAAATATAATCTTTCATCATCAATAGATTCCACCAATGCTGGATATTCTTTTAAATATTTAGCACTAGGACAAGGTGTTGTAGCCTATACATTTATTGATGAATCGAACAGATTATTTTACTCTCAAGTTATCAATGTAAACGAGAGAGAGTCAGGCTTCGTTATTGATGGATTATTGTATAATTGTGCTGTCAAATCGCAAATTCATTCAACCGATACATTCGGATTTTCATCCCTTGTATTCGGACTTACACATCTCCTAGGGTTTGGATTTGCCCCTAGAATTAAGAATTTTAAGAAGCAACAGATGTATGGTTTTAACTCTCCTAAATATTACAAAGAACTTGGCTATAAACTCACCCCTAAACGCAAAATAAAAGAAGATATTATTAAAGATAGTTGGGATGATATCCTTCGATTTATTGTAACCATAAAAGAGAGGAAAACTACGGCAACTCAACTCTTAAAACGATTAACATCTTACTCAAGAAATCACAAACTTTATACTGCACTCAAAGAGCTTGGAAACATTATGAAAACAAATTTTTTACTTGTTTATATAGATGATGTTAAATTCCGCCAGAGAATTGAAAAACAGCTCAATAAAATAGAAGCTTCAAACAGATTTTCAAAGGCAGTTTTTTTTGGAAATAGTTCTGAGTTTACAGTTGCTACTGCTGAAGAACAGAATATTGCGAATAACTCAAAAAGACTAATTCAAAATGCAATCATCCTTTGGAACTATATGTTCATCACCAAAAAACTGCAACTGGCATCAAGTCAAAAAGATAAAGATGAAATTTTAGATGCACTTAAAAACAGCTCCGTAGTAGCTTGGGGGCATATTAACCTACATGGCGAATACAACTTTCAGAGTCATTCCAAGCGTATTCATCGTTTAATTGAACTTGATGAGATGAAAGGATTTATGAGTGTACAGGTCTCGAAAAATAATTTCGTGGCTTGTAGAGGAGATATATGAGCTGTTTTTTAAAATATCTATATTTAAGTTTAAAACAAGGTCCATTTCGTTTTTAACCCATTTATGCAGAAATAGTCCCTACACGAAGTTTTTACAAAGTAATGCAATCACTAAAGCATACTCATCATTTGTAAGTTCAGCTATCTTTTCACCAATTCTCTGTTTAGAGAGTGTTCGCACCTGGTTGATTAAAATATCTGAGTCCTGTTTGAGATTATCTCGTTTGAGTATTCTCATACGATATGGTTCCATATCTTCAACTAAATCAGTTGATAGGGGCATTAGTATTACGGTATCTAAGATATTATTTTCATCATCATTTGATATAATCACTGAAGGTCTAATCTTTCCAACCTCATGACCTTTTTTAGGATTAAGATTTACTGTAACGATATCACCTCTTTTAAAGTCCATCATCCACTCCAAGTTCTGCAAATTCTAAATCTTGATGCTCTTTTAGTCTTTTAAGTTTAGCAAGCTTCTCATCTTTATCTATTTTTTCAATTACTGGTCGAATATAGCTTTCATATTTTGCAGATATATAATATCCGAGTGTAATGTGTTTTCGTTTATCTACAATCTCACCCATATCCATAGCTTTGATAAGAGATGGTTTCGTTTGAATATCAGTTACTCCATAACTTAGCATTTTATATCCTTTGTTTTAATCTATATGTATTATAACTAATATATAATATAGTATCTATTAAACTATGCAATTAATATTGAAATATTACAAAGATTTTGGCTATAAACTCACTCCTAAACGCAAGATCAAAGAGGATATTATCAAAGATAGCTGGGATGATATTTTACGGTTTATTATTACTATAAAAGAGAGAAAAACTACGACGACTCAACTTTTAAAACGATTAACATCTTACTCAAAAAATCACAAACTCTATACTGCACTCAAGGAACTTGGAAACATTATGAAAACAAATTTTCTACTCGTCTATATTGATGATTTAAAATTCCGCCAGAGTATTGAAAAACAACTTAATAAAATTGAGGCTTCAAATAGATTTTCAAAGGCAGTTTTCTTTGGAAACAGTTCAGAGTTTACAGTAGCCACCGCGGAAGAGCAAAATATTGCTAACAACTCAAAAAGACTCATTCAAAATGCAATCATACTCTGGAACTATATGTTCATCACAAAGAAATTGCAACAGTCACCAAATCAAAAAGAGAAGGACGAAATTCTTTTAGCACTTAAAAATAGTTCAATAGTAGCTTGGTCACATGTAAATATGTTTGGCGAGTATAACTTTCAGAGTCATTCTAAGCGAATTCATCGTTTAATTGCACTTGACGAGACGAAAGCCTTTATAAATGTATAGGTCTCGAAAAATAATTTCGTGGCATATAGAGGATATATAAGAGGGTGTTTTTATAAAAATAGCTATTTTAAATATTATTTAAGGTTGATGTCCGATTCGGTACAAATATGCAAAGGTAGCCTCTTTATGGATGCTACTGTAGTTTGAGAGGTGTTTAATGCACCCATTTTTTTAATTAACTCAAAATTCAAAAGTGTACCCCAGAACTTACAATTTAATACTCATCATCACTTTCTAGAGGAGAAATACTAATTGATCTCAATCCACCTTTACAAGTAATTTCTGGCTTTATATAAAACTCTAAATAGTAGTTGTAGCGTTCATTATCTTTATCTATATCAAAGG
>WFPU01000044.1 GCA_015487435.1 Sulfurimonas sp. | reverse complement strand
TCTCATTTTGGGAAACAACAACAGGCTTGTGCTTCCTGCATCCAAAAGACCCGACCTTATCAAAGTGATAAAGATGATAAACGGCGACACCGGACCAAAATCTAAAAAATGGAAAAAACTCGAAGCCAACATGAAAAGGAAAAAATTATGATATGTAGCTCTAAGTATGTATCATTATTTCTTTTAAATATTCCCTATAATATGACAATATGCAATACTTTACAAGTATGCATTAAAAAGAGTGTAAAATGTACACAATAGAAAAAACACTCAATATAGGGAAGGAGTAGAGAATGTCTTACCTAAAAGTATATGAACAAGAGAAAGTAATTGATAAGCATACCACTGATGAAGTAGATATGAATATCAACGAATACAATCCAGAAAGTATGCTTATTGCTAAACCTCAATGTGTACTCTTTGATAAAGACTACAATAGAGTTGAAGAAGTATTCGAGTTCCTTGAGCAGAGAAAAAATACTAAAAGACAAGCATGGAATACAATAGAGAGTAAAGCCAGAGCATTAAAACTATTCTACGACTTTTTAGAAGAAACAAAAATGCCTTATTACTCAATTACAGCAAGAGAGATAAATGACTTTATCGCTTGGCTTTTTAGAGATAATGAAAAGTATTCACTAAGAAAGCTAACCAAGCGAACAGCTAGAACTGTAAACAATTACATAAGTCATGTCAGAGATTTTTATACATACCACTCTTACATCAACAATATCAACAATCCTTTTGATGGTGAAATAGAATTAATCAACAAGCCTTCAAGCATGAGCAAAGGTTTTTATGAGCATACCCTTTCAAGTGGGAAAGTCGGTAAAAGTTCCTTTACAATCAAAGAGCGTGGTAAAAAACCAATAACTATTTTGGGTGAGAGTGAGATAGCATCTATCCTTGATGCTTCAACTCTAAAGCGTGACCGTATTATGATAGCACTAATGCTTTTTACGGGGATGCGAATTGGTGAAGTGCTAAATCTTAAAGTACAAGCAATATCAACACCAGACATGACTTCAAAAGCACAAGTGTTGCAAATGATACCCTCTCAACAAGATGGAAAAAGAAGAAGCCTTAAAACAGGTGAACGAACAATATATGTTCCTCCATTTTTGATGAAAGAGCTTGATGATTATTATACAAACACTTGGATAGATTTGGTAGATGGCAAAGGTTTAGACCACGATTTCTTTTTTATATCAGAAGGTAATCGCCATAAAGGAAAACCTTTAACTTATGGAGCAGTTGAGAGCCGTTTTAAGAAACTTTTTCAAGAAATAGGTATAAGTGCTATGCCTCATGATTTTAGACACACATACGCCACTAATTTGGCTCGTCTTGGTACTGATATATCTACACTTGCTGAAATGTTAGGACATAAGAACACATCAACAGTTGGAATCTACATAAAAATGGCTGAGATGGAAGATGTCAATAAAATTCTCGAAGAGTTCTATGGTAAGTTTACCTTAGAGATGGAGAGTGTTGCATGAGATTAATATTACAACGACATAATCACGGCTACACTTGCGACTTCACTACAATCAAAAAGCCCTTTGGTGAAAGATTCTATGAATACATCAAAGAGAAAAAAGATACTCAAAAAAAAGCAGAATCCTCACTTCTTATCGAGTTTACATATTTTAGTGAGTATTCTGCTCCTTTTATGGCTTCACGAGGTATGCACTCCTTAGCAGAGATTGACATACAGTTTATTCGTGAGTTTACAAGCCATCTTGCCACAAAACACACAGCCAAGGGAAATTTACTGTCCAAATCATTTGCACGGCATATTTTTAGTGCTTTAAAAACTTATGCTATTTGGTTGTCAAGCTATTATCCAAAAGAAGCACCTAATATCTCTTTATTTGAGCCAAACCCTTTTAGTAGAGGAGCAAATGATACTATCAAAACAAAAGCTCTTGAAGATAGTGTATTAGAACAATTTAAAAAAGCGATACGAAAAGAGGATAATGTCTATCACAAAGCATGTTTTAGTGTAGCTCTTTATCAAGGTTTACGCTCAGAAGACATTATGGAATTAAGAGCTGATTGTCTTATAGAAGATGCTGATAACAAAGGAAAATATGACCTCTATTACTACAATAAAAAAAGTTCTGAGTGGAGGCGAAAACGCACATCTTCGGCAGTTGTAAAAGCATTGAAAATGCTGATTGATGAGACAAAAGAACTTCGTAAAGAGAGTAAAGAGGAGAGAACTTTTATACATAAAATAAAGAGTGGTCGTAGCAAAATTGGAGACATTGAAAGATTTTCATTTATGGCACCAAATCAATGGCTTAAATCATTTATTAAAAAACACAAAATAGTCCATGAAAACGGCACTTTGGTAAAAGTCCACTTACATCAATTCAGAACAACTCTTCTTACCAATATGGATGCAGAGGGGATAGATATAGAAGTAGGTGCTCATCAAGCAGACCATAAACACTCATCAACAACACAGCAATATTACATTAACTCCACAGATAAAACTTACAATGAGCAGATGGATAAGCTTGATGAGATTGTAGAGAATATCGGCATTGTTGATGATGTGAAGAGCATTGATGATGTGAAGTTTCAAGACAACATATCTGCTCTTAGACTTGATGATGGATATTGCCATGATACAAGAATGGCAACAGACGATGAATATGTTTGCGAACACTATAAAAGTCGTGGTAACTGTTATGGGTGTTCAAAGATGATTACAACACCAGAGTTCTTGCCATATTTCTATGATTTATTTCAAGAGAAAAAAGAAGAGTTAAAAGAGAAGAGTCAATATGGTGAGCATGTTCTAAGACAGATTCGGTTTGAGTTAAGTCTTATCAAAGAGTTGATAGAGAAGCTTGAAGCCATGCAAAAGGATGTTGCATGAGTGCTTTACTCCATGAACTTGAACCAAGTGTAGCCTTTGTACTACCACAAAACAATAGCGACCTTAACAGTATTGTAAATGAAGCATTTGCCTACAAAGATGATGTATGGGATATTTCACCCTTTTTGAAAAATCCTAAAAATTATCCTCACAATAGCAAAGTAATGGCTTTTAGTTACATTCCTGTAGGAATAAGAAATTTAGTAAAACAGCATTGCTATTATGAATTAGGAAGAATAAAACCGCAAAGTGTTGCAAATAAATTATCAGATGGCAAAGAAAAACTACTTAAGTTTATGAGCGAATTCGGCATTCAAACATTAGAAAACTTTGACACAGAACAGTTCTTACAGTATCTCGCTTGGCTTCGTGACACATATATAACAGAACCAAAGCGTATGCGAGACACACTATTAAAGCAAGGCAAAGAGCAAGAAGCTAAGCAGTATAAGCCATTAAGTGAAAAATTTCTTTATGACACATCTCTTTTTCTCAAACAACTGCTTGACAATGCCACTAATCTACAATGGAGAGGAAGCCCAAAAGAAGCGATACGGTTAGAACCGAGTTTATCTTTTATTTGGGGAGTGAATACAACACAATTAGCAAAGAAGAAAAAAGCAAAAGCAGAAGGAAGAGTGATTCCTAATCCTATTTGGGAGAAAATCATTGATTCAGCTAGAAAAGTGCCAAAATATCGATTTGGTAATTCTCGTGGAACAAAATATCAAGTTATCTATAAAAGCGGAGAGGCAGAAGGTATTAAAGCAATAAATTTCGCTAAATATATTATCCTCATACAAGCCTTTACAGGGCTTAGAATCAGTGAAGTAACAAGCTTAAAATCGGGTTGTGTATTTAAAGATAAAAAAGAGCGAAAATGGCTTCGTAGAGAGACTTCAAAAACTGTACTTGAACCACAAGAGGGGGATATACGAATACCCACAGAGGTTTATAAAGCCATTAAAGAAGTTGATGCTTTAAGTGAGCCATATCGTCATAAAAGTGGATTAAACAATCTCTTTTTTGCAGTATCTTCAAAACAAAATAATAGTATCACTCCTTTTCCATCTGATGATTGGAATTATCTTTATTTAACCCCTTTTATGAAAAGAAATAATATTTGTGATGATAACGGCGATATTTACAAAATACGCTCACATGACTTTAGACATACTTTTGCCTCAAAATTAGTGAATGAATACAATGTACCTCTTTCAGTGCTTACAAGACATTATGGACACCTTAGTATGGAAATGACAATGCACTATGTACATATCTCTAAAGAGAAATTGTTGAAAAAATCTGTTGAGGGTTTTACACAAGCTTCTAAAATATTAGCAAATGGTGAAGTGGGAGAGAATTTCATTAAGGTTGTTAGCGAGGCAAAAGTCGAAGATGATATAGAGGAGTTAATTGAAAAACTCACCCGTTCATTTGGAGTTACCTCACTCCCTTTTGGTGTCTGTCTGTATGATTATAGACGAGGGCATTGTCCTAATCTTGGTGTGCAATCCTGTTGGGAAATTGGATGTAGCAGTTTCGTCACAAGTGATAAATTTTTACCAAACTTTGAACATGAAGCAGACATCCTAGAGAGTCAAATCACAAGAGACGCCACACTTGGGAAAGTTGTGGAAGCGAAGAAGAAAAAGGTAAAATACAATAAGATTGTTAAAATAATAGGTAGGTTTACGGCATGAGATGTTTAGAAAAGATTTTATGCCGTATTGATTATTTTCAAAGGGTGGTACAATGGAAATAACAAATACAATTTTAAAAATAGTTCCTTTTGTAAGCATCCTATTGATTTTTATAGTATGGCTTCAAAATAGACGAAAGAAAAAGTCAGGTATTGAAAAAGAGGAAAAACCTTCAAAACTCAAACAATGGTTTAAAACAACAGAAATTTATAAAATATTTGTTGAGAGGGCAAGCTTACGACCTGTTTCATCAGCCTTTTTTTATGCAATATTTGTTGTCCCCGCATCTTTGATATTTATTATTGGTATTGCGTTTCTAAATATGAAGCCTCCTGTCCAATTAAAAGATATAAACCCTATTGAAGGGTATATTACAAAAGTTGTTTGGATTGAAAGAGGCAAAGGAAGTGATTATATAAATCTAAAAATATCTGATGGAACTGAAACAACTTATTTAATACATATGAATCAACATCTTTTTGACAAATTAAATAGCCTTAAAAATAAACAAGATATCGTTACCGTATATCCTTATCAACGATATTATATAAATATAATGGGAACCAAACATATAGCAGATGTAAAATATAAAAATGAATTTTTAAAAGGTTATTTTGTTGATAAAAGTATAGAAAAATTTACTGATAAGAAAAAATTCAATATAAAAAATATTTATAACTTCTTCTACAACACATGGTTTGGCTTAAAAATAGCCCTTATAGGTTTTTTCTTTATCTTCTTGCTTAATTATGAAGAGAAACCAATACATAGGCTTAACAGAATGAAAAAATACTTAAAAAACAAAGATGACGAATAAAGGAAGGAATGAAACGATGAAAAAAATAAGAATTATAATGATGTTTTTAAGCTTCTTTTTTATAGGTTGTAATGGTGATTCGTCAAATACGCCATCATTACTACCTATAGTCATCCCAATTGACTTAAGTAAATCAGGAGATAAAGTTGAATTCGACATACAAACAGATGGCAAATCAAGACCTTACTATGTTCAGATAGAGTTTACTAGAGACAATAAAGTGGAAAATGGGGTTAGTGATTTTAAAATATTGAAAAAAATTGTTGGCAAGGTTTTTTATCAAGGAGAAAAACAATTTGCTACAGGAGTTATTATTCCTATTGATATAAAAGTATATAAAATAAAAAAGAATGCTAAAAAACTCATATCTGATAAGATTTACAATTCACAGGGAGCAATGGTTTTTACTCGTGAATATATAGCAAGAGATATTGAGGGGTATAAGCTAGATAAAGGAAAATATAAATTTATAGTCACAAATATGAAATCAATTTCTCAAATGAAAAATAGAAAAGCAAATATAAGATTTACTCGAAGAACAAAATAAAAAAGGAGAATAGCATGACTAAAACACTACTTAATGATGGACTGAGAAAAGCCCAAGAACAAAGTGTTAAAGAGACTGAATCCAAGCTCTTAAAAGCCTTAGAAAAGCAAAAAAAGAGTGCTAAGATAAACATCTCCCAACTTGCAAGAGATTCTGGTGTATCTCGCACTCAAATTCTAAACAGGTATAGTTACCTATATGAAGGGAGAGAGAATGAGTCCGCTAAGGTTATTCAACTTAAAAACGAGAACAAAGAACTTAATCGTAAAAGTAAAGAACAGGCAAAGAGGATAACTGAGCTTGAAGAAATGAATAAGCAGGTTACAGATAAAATGGTAGAACTATATGCCATAATTGATAACTTGAAATCTGGAGTGATAAGATGAATAAAATAACAATAAATCTAAAATATGAAGTTTATATAGTTTACAACTTCAGAACGGCATAAATTATGACTCTATTTAAACAGATGGCCTTGGCACTCTCTTTTATGATAATAACAATTTTAGGCTCTGTTATGGCCATAAACTATGAAACGGCCAAAGAGGACATGGTCGAGAGTCTCTACCAAACGACGGTCAATAATATCTCTACACTCACAAACAAGATCGCCGAAACGGGAGGTGAACCTGTACTTATCACAAGCATTATCGACTCCGAGTTCGACAGCGGCTACTACAAGCGCATCGGGTTTGTCTCTAACGATGCGAGTTTTCGTTACAAACAAGAAGACAATGACCCAATCGAAGGTGTACCACAATGGTTTGTCAACTTTGCTGACATCCATCTCAAAGCTGTGCATGCCGATGCAACATCAGGCTGGAACGTTATCGGTCAACTTGACATCGAAGCAGATACCTCTATCATCTATAAAGCACTTTACCAAACATTTAGCAAACTATTTTATCTGTTTGTTATCTTTGTTATCATTTCGCTTGTTATGCTCAATATTATGCTGCATTTTATTTTAAAACCACTCAAACACATTCAGCATCAAGCAGAGGCCATACTCAATAATGAGTTCCTTATTGAAAAAAAAGAGCCCTATACAACAGAATTTAAAGAGGTCTCACATGCGATGAACGCTA
>WFPU01000043.1 GCA_015487435.1 Sulfurimonas sp. | reverse complement strand
TTACTTATCTCAAAAGCTTCAAGAGTTGCATCCAAGCCATACTTCTCACAAAAAAGTATAATCTTATATCTTCTTAGTGCTTCTTTACTTGTCATATCATAACTATAGCAGTAATAAATAAATCTTTCAAATCCTTTTATTCCATGAAAAAGGTAATCTGTTTGCATATCTCACTCCCATTTGGAGTGCCATATGTTTTTGAACTTGTGCATACGTTATCATCCTACAGCAAAGGCCAAAACAATGGTAATCAGCATCGCGGCAATATCAAACAGATATTTTTTTATGGCAAATTTTCTAAAAACTTCCTGTGAATTGGAATCTTTTATTCTTGTTTTTTTAAAAAGTTTGTGTGCTTTAAATGCTCCTATGATAATAACCACAGAAGTAAAAACCATAAGATATACAGCATGATTCGCATGAAATTTAAAAACAGCCAAAACAACAGAGCCCGTAAACACTACTACACTCAAGCTTAAATAATACAAAGGAGAAAAAAGTTCGAACTTTTTGGTCATTGCTACATATTCACTGCAACTTTTTACAACAAAAAGATTGATTACGGCGAGTGTAAAAGTTGAAAATACAAAAAATATATGTATCTGTACCGACATAGAGACTAATTCATTCATTTGTAGGCCTTTTATGGAATTATTTGCAAATAATACACTTTTTACCATAAATAAACCATTTTTTATGAAAATTAATAGTTAATTTTATAGTAATATAGCCGATATTGTTGTATAATATGTATCAAATATAAATACCTACATAAAAAAGGGAGAAAAAATGAGAAGAAGTGGTTTTACACTCATTGAGTTGATTTTTGTTATTGTTATTATTGGTATATTAGCGGCAACTGCCATACCCAAGTTTAAAAACTTAAAACAGCATGCCCAGGCAAACAGTGTGGTAAAAGCTGTTACTGATGCCGCTTCAGTAGTTCCATCTTCTGCGGTAAATTTAATAGATCTTGAAGATAATGTTAGTTTTACATTAAAAGATATTTTAACACTAAAAGGTAAAGGCTGGTCATACTTGGAAGCAGCTGATAAAAATGGTTCATATGAATATAACAATACTACAGATTCGTCACAAAAAACAGTAGCAGAAATGAATCTTTCTGTAGACGCAAGAGAATTTAATGTATCTATAAATTGTGATAATTTTTATGATACCAAATCACAAGATGCTTGTACAAAAGATTTAAATAGCAGCACTTTATTTCAGCAACTTAATTTTTAATAAATGCTAAAAAAAGCTTTTACATTTATAGAGCTTATCTTTGTTATCGTCATCATAGGTATATTGTCTGCGGTGGCGATACCAAAATTTAGAAATTTAACTACAAATAGTAAAATAGCAGCTGAAAAAGCTACAGCCTCATCTATTCAAACAATTATAGAAGATACTCATGGTGAATGGAGCGTCAACGAGGGACATTTTACCTGGGGCAACTCAAAATATAACTTAAGTGAAGAAAATCTAACTTTTAATGGATATCCAAAAAAACTCGGAGAAAAATGCTCAAATACAAAAAGTTTGAGTAATTTAAACTATATTTTAAAAAGTCCACCTACTGACTGGAGTTGTTCCACAACCGATAATATAACATTTTATTTTTATGGACCTGCTTATGGGAAAAAAGATCCTAAGCATAATAATAAAAAAAATAATGGCTGGGAATACAATAGTTCATCGGGTAAATTTCAAGAACTTTTTAACTGAGCTGATCATTAATTACTTATATATTGGTAACTTTATATATAATCCAAAGCCCGACTCCCAAGATCAATGTACTTATAACCGCTACAGCAATAGTTCCTGTTTGCAAATCCATACCGCTACCCTCCTACCGTATCAGCCAAAGACCACATTGGCAAAAAGATACCTAGTGCTAACAGTAATACAAACCCTGCAATACCGGCTATGAGTAGTGGTTCAATCAAAGTTGAAATATTATCAATAAGATTTGCATATTTGTTTTTATAGTAGTTGGATATTTTTCCCAGCATCATATTAATTGCACCGCTTGACTCTCCCGCTTCTATCATTTGCAATATCATTGTTTCAAACTGCTCTGTACTTTTAAAACCTTCACTTAAACTCTTACCTTCGGTTATAGAGCTTTTTATAAGGCTTAGCCTGTCTTTTAAATAAATATTATCTATAACGCTAAGTGCCGTATCTATTGCCTCTATTATGGGAATGCCGGACTTTATAAGCGTATCAAATATGTATATAAATCTACCTATCATAGAAAGATAAATAACACTACCCACTATATAAATCTTTAACATTATTTTATCTACTAAATAGTGAAACTTATCATTTTTTTTATACAAATATGAAAGTATTAAAAAAATACACAAAGCACCTATGCCTATAATAACACCATACTCTTTTATAGAGTGTTCTATCCATAAAAGCATCCTTGTAGGAAAAGGTAAAGCAGTTTTATAGCTTGCAAATATAGAGGCAAACTGAGGTACTACCAAAGTAATAACTACACTAAAAGCTACCATCATAGCCATAATGGTCATCAATGGATATCTAGTAGCTTTTTTCATTTTTTGTCTATTATCATAAATCTCTTGGAGTATATCGGCTAATTTATTGATGGATTCTGAAAGCATTCCGGTTTTTTCACCAAGCTCTACCATAGCGATAGATAATTGACCAACTTGTTTTTCATATCTTTTTAGTGAAGCTGAAAGATTCGAGCCTGATTCAATATCATTGGCAATATCACTAAACATAGCTTTTATTTGTTTATTATCACTGGTTTTTATACTGTTTTCTAGAGTATAATTTATTGGAATTCCTGCATCAAGCATAACTGCCATTTGCCTAAGAGTGGCAATATATGACAATATTGGAATATTTTTAGTTATAATTTTTTCGTTTATTTTTTCTTTAATCTTTTTAATTTTATATTCAAATGGTTCAGGTATCTCTTTTACG
This sequence comes from Sulfurimonas sp., assembly GCA_015487435.1. Taxonomy (GTDB): domain Bacteria; phylum Campylobacterota; class Campylobacteria; order Campylobacterales; family Sulfurimonadaceae; genus Sulfurimonas. The sequence goes on along the minus strand of WFPU01000043.1, from coordinate 1,992 downwards.
GATATAAATATACCTTTAGGTCTATCCCTAAAATCTTTTATAGCTTCTATCTTACTTGTTGCTTGAATAATCAATCTGTCTTTTTTTCCAAGTTTTAGATACTCTATCTCAAAATATTTCAACTAACTCCCCTATATCCTTGTTACTCTGAGTACTTCTTCAATAGAGGTAATCCCTTTTAAAGCTTTTAAGATACCATCATAGATCATAGGTCTATAGGCGCCCTCCTCTTCAGCTTTTTTAGCTATTTCATATTTATTCATACCGATTGAAATCATATGCGAAATAGCTGGAGTTATCTGTAGTATCTCACAAATCAAAATCCTTCCACTGTATCCACTAAAACCGCATTTTTCACATCCAGTTCCCATGTAAACTTTATAATCTTTAGGAAGATATGCTTTTAACTTTTCATATACATTTTTTTGTAATTTATGCTCTTTTTTACAATAAGGACAAATTTTTCTAACCAATCTTTGTGCAACAACACCTATTAATGAGTCAGAAATAAGATATGGAGGAAGTCCCATTTGCACCATTCTTGTTATGGCGCTTGGAGCATCATTTGTATGCAAAGTAGTAAATACCAGGTGACCGGTGAGTGATGCCTGAACAGCGATATTTAAAGTCTCTTCATCTCTAACCTCACCTACCATGATGATATCTGGGTCTTGTCTAAGGATAGATCTTAAAGCTTCTGCAAAACCATAGTGAATTTTCTCATTTATTTGAATCTGTTGGGCTAGGGGAAGCTGATACTCTATAGGATCTTCTATAGTTATCATTTTGTTTTCAACACTTTTTATCTCATTTAGTGCTGCATACAAAGTAGTAGTCTTACCGCTTCCGGTAGGTCCTGTAACAAGAACTATGCCAAAAGGACTTTTTAAAAGCTCATTGAAACTCTCAAGATTTTCCCCTTCGATACCAAGTTCATTAACTTTTAAAAGTATTTTTTGCTGGTCAAGTATCCTCATGACTATAGACTCACCAAACATCACGGGAGCTGTTGAGAGTCTAAAATCATAATCCTTGTCGTTTATCTTCATGGAAAATCTGCCATCTTGAGACTTTCTTTTTTCACTGATATCAAGATTACCCAAAATTTTTATTCGTGATGCCAAAGCATTGTAAATATCAAGATCAAATACAAAATTTTCTCTTAAAACACCGTCAATTCTAGATCTAACAACAACATTAAAAGCATTTGGCTCTATATGAATATCACTTGCATTTTTAAGTATTGCATTTTTAAGTATGACCTCTATAAGCTGCATGATAGAGCTCTGCTCATTGTCACTTCTGTACGTACCGCTAGTTATATCTTTTTTTACATTATTTATAAGAACTTTTGTTGTCTCTATGAGCTCCAACCTATCAAGCACATATGAAATATCATCTTTTAAAGCAAGAAAAAGTTTTATAGGTTTTGCAGGATAAGCTCTCTCTATCATCTCTACAGATTCATAATCAAGTGGATCAGTGGTAGCTACATAGATATATTCACTATCCTCTTTAAACGGTAAGATATACTTGCTTCTTAGTACTTTTGAAGAGAATTTAGATAAAAGTTCAAAATCAATCTCTTCTCCATACATATCAACAAGCTCTATACCAAGCTGGCTACTTAAAAGTTTTGCCAACTCTTTTTCACTTATATAACCTTCATTAACAAAAATTTCACCGAGCTTATATCTGTATCTCTCATCTTTTTGGATTTGTAAAGCTTTTTTCAAATCATTTTCGTCAATATATCCTTTTTCAATAAGAAGATCACCTAGTCTTATCTTTTTTTGTAACATTTTTTGTCCTTAAATATACCAATGATGTTTAATCAATTTACCATTTTTATACTCATCAATTATCATTATGCTCTTTTTTCCAGTTGTTGACCACATAATATACTTGTACTCTTTATCTTTTATTACAATTTTTTCACCTATATATTTATAATTACCTAATGAAATCTTTTCAAAAACCCTTGAAAGAATA
>WFPU01000042.1 GCA_015487435.1 Sulfurimonas sp. | reverse complement strand
GTTATTTTAGTTATGGACAGAGGTTTAGTTGTTGAACAAGGTTCACATAAAGAGCTTATGCAACAAAAGGGTTATTATCATATGCTCTATACTCAACAAGATTAAATGACTAAGGACTTAAAATAATGGATATGTTTAGTACAAAAGATAAACATGAGTTTAGACCTCTTCTTGTTGAGATAGAAGAGAAGCCAACTTCACCTTTAGGTAGAGCTTTGCTTTGGGCAATTCTTGCATTTATGGTTATTGCTTCTTTATGGCTATTTTTAGCAAAAATAGACATAGTTGTAACAGCAAGAGGAAAAGTTATACCATCAGGAGAGATAAAAACACTTCAACCAATAGAAACAGGAGTTATAAGCTCTATAAATGTAGTTGAAGGTGAATATGTAATAAAAGGTCAAATACTAATGGCTATTGATCCATCTGTAACAGAGAGCAACCTTGACTCAAAACTAAAAAACTTAGAACTCTTAGATGTAGAGATAGCTCGCTTAATAGCACTAATAGAAAACAAAAAGTTTTACCCTAAAAAAATTACTAGTGATGAACAACTTCTTTTTACTCAAACACTTATATATGATACTAAACGCACAGGTTATCATCAACAACTTCAACTACTAACACAACAGATAAATCAAGTTGATTCTCAAAAAAAATCTATTACTGAAAATATAGACAGGGTTCAAAAACTATATGAAGCAGCCCTAATCAGAAGTGAGCGTCTTTTAAAAGTTATAGATATCATCACCCAAGATGAATATGAAGCAGCTCGTAAAAGTGTGATAGAGTACGAAGAACAAGCACTAGTTAAAAGACATGAGGTTGATAAACTATATTCTAAGCAAACAGAATTAACTGAACAGATATTGTTTGTAACACAAGAATATAAAAACAAACTCTTAGAAGAGTTAACTCTAAAGCGTAAAGAAGCAACTATGCTTCAAGTGGAGATAAAATCTATAAAATTCAAACAAGCTAAACAACACTTAAAATCACCAGTTGATGGATATGTAGGAAAATTACATATCCATACTGTTGGTGGAGTTGTAACGCCTGCAGAGAAACTTATAACAATAATCCCAAAAGATGCCCCTCTTATTATAAAAGCAACCCTACTTAATCAAGATAGTGGGTTTATAAAAAAAGATATGGAAGTAGCAATTAAAATAGACACTTTTAACTTTCAAAAATATGGAATGATTCAAGGTATTGTAACTCATAAAGCAAATGATTCTATTGAGGATGAAAAGCTAGGTCCAGTTTATGAAGTGTATATAAAACCGCAAGAACATTTTTTAAGTGTTAATGGAGAAGATGTTTACTTACGCTCTGGCATGAGTGTTACTGCTGAGATGAAAGTTGGAAAACGTCGTGTAATTGAGTTCTTTTTATATCCATTAATTAAGTATCTTGATGAAGGGATGAGTGTTAGATAGTTAAATTATTTAAATTGAACTCTCTGAACAATTAGCTCTTAGATTCCAAGTCAAGCTTGGAATGACGGAGCCAGCGTCACCCTAAACTTGATTTAGGGTCTAGTTTCTAATTAATCAGAGAGTTCAATTACTTAAAAAACTAGATTCCGTGTCAAGCACGGAATAACTATATACTTGAACTTTTATCATTCTGAACCATGAGATGTGAGCATATTGTGATTTGAATTTGATCCCTAGATGCTGATTTTCTTCCAGCATCTAAAATCCATTGCATCCATAAATTCGTGTATTATCACTAACTTTAGCTATAATACACATTAAATTAATTACCATTTTTTCAAGGAAACCGATGAAAACCCATACACTTTTAATGCCTTTAGATATGCATCTACACCTTCGTGATGGAGTTATGCTTGAAAATGTAGCACCACTTACTGCTTATAGTTTTAGTGGGGCTATAATCATGCCAAATCTAGTCCCTCCTGTTTCTACACTTGAAGATGTTAAGGCTTACAAAGAGCGTATTATGGCAGCAGTTCCAAATGACTTCTTTGAACCTTACATGACACTATTTTATAAAAACTATGATAGAGCATTTTTAGAGAGTGTTGTTGAAGAGATTACAGCTATTAAACTTTACCCTGCTGGGATTACCACTAACTCAGAGGGTGGTGTAAGTTCTTTTGATATTGAAGAGATGCGTCCTACTCTTGAAGCTATGAGTGAACTTGAAATTCCTCTTTGTGTACATGGGGAAACTGATGGTTTTGTGATGGATAGAGAGGCTGAATTTATGAGTATTTATGAACTACTTGCTTCTTCATTTCCAAATCTAAAAATCATTATGGAGCATATCACTACTAAAGCGGCTGTTGATATGTTAGACAAGTTTGATAATCTTTATGCGACGATAACTGTTCATCATCTACTTTTAACTCTTGATGATGTTGTAGGGGGTATGATGATGCCACATAACTTTTGTAAACCAATTGCTAAGCGCCCTGAAGATTTAGATGCACTTTTGAGTATAGCACTTGAGGCTCATCCAAAAGTTATGTTTGGTTCAGATTCAGCACCTCATCCTCAAGATAAAAAAGAGAGTTGTGGTTGTGCTGCTGGTGTATTTACAGCACCAATCGCACTTCAACTTTTATGTGAAATTTTTGAACAATATGACAAATTAGACAACCTTCAAACATTCATAAGCGACAACGCTCAAAACATCTATGGAATCTGCCCGGAATTTAAAGAGGTAACATTAGAAAAACGCAAATTTACAATACCTGATACTTACTCTGGTGTAGTCCCTCTTTATGCTGGAAAAACTATTAACTGGGCTATCCAAGACGTTGAATAAAATTTTACTTCTTGAAGATGATCTCCTTTTAGGAGAGACTCTAATCGATCTGCTTGAAGACTACGAGGTCACTCATGTTCCAAATGGACAAAGTGCTCTTGATTTTACATTTAAAGAAAAATTTGACTTATATCTCCTTGATATAAATGTACCGCTAATTGATGGAATCACACTCCTAAAAGAACTTCGTGAAGCTGATGATAACACCCCTGCAATTTTTTTAACATCACATAAAGAAAAAAATAAACTATTTGAAGCTTTTTCAAGTGGCTGTGATGATTACATCAAAAAACCTTTTGATAATGATGAGTTATTGTTACGAATACAAGCATTACTAAAAAGAGTTGATGAGAAAAAAGTAACCTGCGTTGGCAAACTTTGTTTAGACACAATCCACCAAAGAATACTCTACGATGATAAAGAACTAAACCTATCTGTAAAAGAGTACAAACTTTTAAATTTACTGATGACTCATGTCGATTCTACTGTACCAAAAGAGCTTATAATTGATGAGCTTTGGAGTGTAGATGAGGGTGGCAGTAATGGAGCGCTTAGAGTATATGTAAGTCGACTTAAACAACTAGTTCCACAACTAAAGATAGAAAACATCAGAGCAGTTGGATATAAACTTGTTTCGTAATCTATCTTTTAATATATTTATCTTCTATATTTTTACTACAATTGGTCTTATCAGTATATTTTATTATTTTTCACAAGCAATAAATATCTACTTACTTCTAATAATTATTTTTTCTTTAATCATGTTATGTGGTGTATTTATATCAAACTTAGCTATAGAACCTTTAAAAAAATATATTGAAAATATTCAAAATCTTTCAAAAGAGACCTTGCACGAGTTAAATTTACCAATAAGCACAATCAAAACAAATGTACAAATGTTGAAAAAAAATCAACAAGATGAAAAAATTTTAAAACGAATTAAAAGAATTGAGACAGCTTCAGATATGTTGCAACAACGGTATAATGAGCTAGATTATACAATCAAAAAACAATCCCTTATTGATTTAAATGAAAAATTTTCTTTAGATAAACTAATATATCAAAGGATCGAATTTTTATCTGGAATCTATCCAAATATTAAATTTAATTTAGATATAGATAATACAACTATTTACAGTGATCAGATAGGACTTGGTAAAGTTATTGACAATATTGTTAGTAATGGTGTAAAATACGCTCCAAACAGCAATAAAATAGATATAGTTTTAAAAAAATATACCCTTAGCATCCAAGATTATGGAATTGGAATGGATGAGAGTGAGATAGTAAAAGTTTTTGATAAATACTATCAAAGAGATACAGATATACAAGGGTTTGGAATAGGTTTAAACTTAGTAAAAAGGTTTTGTGATAAACAAAACATAAAGCTAAGAATAGAGTCTATTCCAAACCAAACAACAAAAATAATTTTAAACTTTAAGGATATAGATGGAATCAAATAATTTTTTAGCATATGCAGAACAAGCCCTAGATTATGGTGTTATGGGAATTTTAATTTTAATGAGTATAGTGACTTTATGGCTTTTTATTGAAAGAATGATGTTTTATAAAAGTGTTCGTATAGATGATTATGACCATAGAGATACTTTAGATATTGATCTGACTAATAATATTAGCGTAATTAGTGCAATTGGAACAAATGCTCCTTATGTTGGGCTACTTGGAACTGTTGTTGGGATTATGATTACATTTTACTCTATGGGGGACGCTGGTGCTGTTGATACTAAACAAATTATGGTTGGTTTAGCACTTGCACTTAAAGCAACAGCGATGGGTCTTGTCGTTGCTATACCAGCAATTATAGCATATACAATCTTACTCCGTAAAGTTGAAAGAATTTTAACTCTGTTTGATGTAGCAGCTGATAAAAAAGAGGTTTAAAACTCATGGCAAAATGTAAAAAAAGCTATAAAAGATTTGATTCTATAAATGTAATCCCATTTATAGATATTATGCTTGTTCTTCTTGTAATGGTTTTAACAACAGCTACATTCATAAAACAAGGTGTTATCCCTGTTGAACTTCCAGAGGCTAATGCTTCGCAAAAAGAAAATGTTACAAAAGAGGTAACAGTTTATGTAAATGCTAAAGGTGAGATATTTTTTGAAAAAGTTAAAGTAACCGCTAAAGAGCTCGAAGATAAATTATCTAAACTTACAAAAGAGCAAACTGTTGTTCTTAGAAGTGATAAAGAATCTCGTTTTCAAGATTTTGTAACTGTGATGGATATACTAAAACGACTAAAACATGAACAACTTTATATAGTTACAAAAGAGTAGTCACCACTACAAAAACTAGATTCCGCGTTAAGCACTAAGGGCATTTAGAATCTAGTTTATCAAAAATTTAAAATTAAAAAAGATATTTTAATTTGCTAATAAATCCTTTAAATCCTCTAAAGCATTTCCTGTATATTTTAAATTAAATGTATCACTTAAAAAATTAAAGATATCATCACTGATAAACTCAGGAGATTTTGGTCCTAGATAGATATCTTTAATACCAAGGCTAAACAAAGAGAGTAAAACAATTACAGCTTTTTGTTCCATCCAGCTAAGAACTATAGATATTGGCAGATCATTTATTTCTGTATCTAATGCTCCACTTAAAGCTTTAGCAATTTCAACTGCACCATTACTATCATTACACTGCCCTAAATCTAAATATCGTGGAATATCAGTCCCCTCAATATTTCCAAAATCAATATCGTTAAATCTAAACTTACCACAACTAGAAGTGATAATCACACAATCTTTTGGTAAATTTTCAGCCATCTCTCTAAAGTAATTTCCTGCTTTTCCAGGCGCATCACACCCTGCAATAACAAAAAATTTACTGATTTTTTTACTCTCTATTGCTTCAAGAATTTGAGGGGCCATAGTTAAAATAGTTTTATAGTGATGACCTGTTGTAAGTGTTAAATCATCATTCATATTTGTATCTTCACAACTTAGTGTTTTTTCAATTAATTCAGTGAAATCATTATCAATTATCTCAGTTGCACCCTCAATACCTACAATTTTGTAAGTAAATACTCTATCAACATAATCAGCATTTTTACTAGGTGGAACTATACAGTTTGTATTTACAACAAATGTACCTTTAAATTTTTTCATAAGTTTTACTTGGTCAAACCATGCTTTTCCTACATTTCCTTTTAGATGAGGGTATTTTTTAAGCTCTGGATAACCATGAGCTGGTAGCATTTCAGAGTGAGTATAAACATTTATACCTTTGCCCTCTGTAGCTTTTAGTAACTCTTCAAACATATCAAGATTATGTCCACTTACTAAAATTGCTTTTCCCTCTACTTCATTTTGAGGAACAACAACTGGAGTTGGAATCCCAAACTTTGAAGTGTGTGCGTTTGAGAGTTTATCCATAACCTCAACACCAGCAGAACCAACTTTCATAAGTTGTTTGATATGGTCATCAAAATTAAAGTTTACATTTGTAAGTGTAAAGTAAAGCGTCTCACTAATAACATCATCTACAGTCTTAGTCTGTTCTGGTTCTAATTCATTTAAATGCTCTCTATATGCAGATAAACCTTTTAAACCAAAAACCATAGTATCTTGTAAATTAGATAGATTTTCATCTTTACCACAAGTCCCTACTATTTGACCATCACTACCACATCCACCTACCATACTCATTTCACATTGATTACAAAACATACTCATTTAATATACTCCTATTATTTTTGTGGAAGTGTATTTAAAATATTATTTTCTATCATTAACATGTGTTAAGTGCTATCTCTCAGGAAGTATTTTTTCTAATAATCCTATATTAGCTTTTATTAAATTATTTTTGTCAGTTGTTACTACACCCTCTTCTTTGAGTTTTTTTAAAATTCTAGAAAATGTAACCGCAGTTATATTTAACTTGTTTGCGATTTTATTATGAGAGATTTTTGATAGTAACTTTTGATTTTCATATAAATAAGAAATTACCCTTTGTCTAGCATCTTGAGTTAAATTTGATGAGATTATTTTTTCTAAACTCATAGCTTTACTTGCGATTGATTTTAAAATCATTGGAGCTATTGCGGGG
>WFPU01000041.1 GCA_015487435.1 Sulfurimonas sp. | reverse complement strand
AGTAGAAATATTTGATAATATTATTGAAGTTTCCAATAAAGAAGAAATTTTAGCTAAGCTAAAAATGTTATCTCATGATATTATTTTTAATAGAGGGTGGATGCATTCTTATTCTTTTTCTAAAGAGCTTGTGCAACAATTTGATAATGTTGTTATCAATATAAAAGATTGGAATTTTTCTTCTAAAGAAGAGTATGAATTTTTATTTAATGATAGCAAAGATTTTGAAGCATTAGAGTATATAGTTAAGCATGCCAAGTATATATTATCGCACTATACAGATGAACAAGCAAGTATTTGGTCACAAAAATATTTTATTGACAAAAGCAAATTTGTTTTTTTTCCAGAGTATTGTAATAAAAGTACATTTATTGATAAAAAATTAATATATAAAGATATAAAAATAGCATATGCAGGTAAAATTCATAAAAGTTGTTATCCTGAACAACTATTTTCAGCAAAATCACATTTAAGATCAATTAAAAAGCTTACTAAGCAAGGTATAAATATAGATTTTATTCTCCCTAAAAAAGAGTATGAGCAAGTGATTTCAAATAAAGACTTATTTATAGATTTTTTATATGAAAATAGATTTAATAAAAAATTTAATCTCTTAAAAGGAAAGGCTTTAAGCCCAATAGTATTAAAAAATTGTCATTTTGGTTTTTTTGAACTAGAAACTTCAGGGGAGAATAAATTGTTGTATGAGCATGCTATTTTAAGTAAATTTGCATTTTATTTGGAATCTTGCACTCCGATGTTAATAAATAAAGATTTTGTAGCTATATCTAATTTAGTTTCAACCTATAAGTTAGGTATAGTTTTTAGCAATAAAGATTTGGATAATTTTAATGATATGTTGAAAATATCGCAAAGTGAGTACAATCAATTAATTGAAAATATTAAACAATTTAGAAAAAATTTTACGTATGAAGCAAATCAAAAAACATTAAGTAAAATATTTTAAGTATGAAAAAGTTAAAAGTACTATTGATAGCTCCAACTTATGTAGATTCACCAAATACTATGTATTTTCCTATAGGTATGGCATATTTGGCTTCTTATATTCACTCTAAAGGATACTTTGTAGATGGATTAAATATGAGTAATTATGGTATAAAAAAAGGTTTGAGTGAATTAGAAAAAAAATTAAAAAAAGAGCAGTATGATGTTATAGGGATAGGTGCTTTAACTGTGGCATTTGAACAAATAGAAAAATTAATAAAACATTTAAGAGGTATTACAAACTCTAAAATAGTTATAGGCGGTGGTGTTACATCATGTGAAAGCAAATTAGTGATACAAGAATTAAAACCAGATTATATGGTTATTAGTGAAGGGGAATTAATATTTGAGGAGCTTTTATCTCATATAGTAGATCCTGCTACATATAATCTACCTAAAGGTGCTTGGTCATTAAAAGACGCAGAGATAATTGCAAATAATGAAAGCCATGCTATTTCTGACTTAGACTCATTGCCTTTTCCAAACTATGAATTAATGGGTGTCTCAAAATTTATGGATTTACAAACTGGAAGTGGTTGGTCGTACCATAAAACAGATGTATCAGTTGGTAAATATATGCCAATTTCAGCAAGTCGTTCTTGCCCATTTAAGTGTACATTTTGTCATCATGCTGGTATGGGTACATACAGAAAGCATAGTATTAAATATACAATAGATTTTATTAAAAAAATGACTACAACATACAATGTTAAGCATTTGTCAATATATGATGAACTTTTTTCAATGGATAAAAAAAGGGTGATGGAATTTTGTAAAGAGTTAAAACCTTTAAATATTACTTTTATGTGTCAACTGAGAGTTGATCAGGTTGATAGAGAGATGCTTTTTGAGATGAAAGAAGCTGGTTGTATAGAGATTTCATATGGCATTGAGAGTGGAAGTGATATAGTAATAAAAAGTATGAATAAAAAAATTTATGTGCATCAAATTGAAAATGCTATCAAGCTAACAAGAGAGGCAAAAATAGGGATACAGGGTAATTTTTTATTTGGAGATCCTGCAGAGACAAAAGAAACTATAGAAGAATCGATTAAATTTCAAGAAAAAAATAAATTGTTTTTTGCAGATTGGTCTATGGTTATTCCATATCCTGGAACAGAGCTACACCAAAAAGCATTAGATAAAAATCTGATTAATGATAGGGTACAGTTTATTAAGGATGTATCAGATACTTCAAAATATTTGTGGAATAAACCAATTAATCTTACAAATTTTTCAGATGAAGAGTATTTAAATATATATTCCATGTTAAGAGAGCTAAATGATACTAATCATAGAAAAGTTTTATCTAAAATTATTGATGCAAAAATTATTGATGAAAAATATTCTAACATGGAATTGGAGTGTCCAAACTGTAAAGCAACAAAAAAATATGAAAACTTGCCTTTTCCAATAAATGAAAAAAATAGTTTATTTAAAGACAGAGAATCATTCTATGGTTTTTTGGGGATGAATATAGTTTGTCCTAATTGTAGGGCAAAACATCACCTTTTACCTAAAAACATAGAACATATTAAAATAAAATTTGAAAATTTTGATTTGGCATTAAAAAAGTTTGTAGGTCTAAACAATGATGAAATAGTGATGATGCCGTCAATGGATAGATATGCTCAGGCAGTTAAAGAAGATACAAATCTTTTAGATATAAAGCCTACAGCTGTATTAGATACGAGAGATTATAGAATTGGTAATAATTTTCTTGGGCAAAAGGTTCAAAAGTTTAATGATACAAATATATCTAAACTTAGGGGAAAGAAGTTTCTTATTTTACCGTGGGTAGAATATGATAAAGTATATTCAACCTTGATAAATAATGATATAAAAGAAGACGATATCTTAAGTTGGAATAAATTTGCAAAAAAATAATAAGATAAAAGTTTTACTTTACTTAGCAAGTAATTCACCGTTTTACACAAATCTTTATCCATCTATAAAAAGAGGATTCCAAGAGGCTGGATGTGAGGTAGATGGTGGAGCAAATTTACTTAAAGAGGATGAATTAGTAAAAAAAATAGATACTTTTAAGCCAGATTTTGTGTTTGAGATGAATAGGGTGAAATCTGAAATCAGTAATTTTCCAGATGGAGTTATCCATATTTGTTGGTTGGTTGATTTTTGGGGTAGGTTACATAATCAGTTAAAAGGCAGTGATATACTCTATGTGTGGGCTGAAGATTGGATAAAAAATTTTAAAAAAAATGGTGTTAAAAGAGTTTATTAT